>DATCZY010000233.1:0-3271 GCA_036525655.1 Lysobacterales bacterium
TATAAACGAACCACCACGTGCCTCAGCACATATCTTCGTCATCGCCGCCGTCAACGTCGTCTTGCCGTGATCAACGTGACCGATCGTTCCCACGTTTACATGGGGCTTTGTTCTTTCAAATTTTTGTTTGGACATGCCAGTCTCCAAAAACAACCGCAGTTAAATTGTAAAAAAAGTAAAAATAAACAATATAGTGGTGCCCATAACTGGACTCGAACCAGTGACCTCTCCCTTACCAAGGGAGTGCTCTACCACCTGAGCTATATGGGCCAAATCGCAAAACATTAATCTGGCTTCACTACATCAAGCTCTTCATCTCCCCGCTCCACGCCGGAAGATAATGGAGCGGGTGATGGGGATCGAACCCACATAATCAGCTTGGAAGGCTGATGTTCTACCATTGAACTACACCCGCCTAAACTTCCAAAACCTGAACTAAAACTCAGGGTTTCTTCACCATCAAAAATGGTGGAGGGGGGAGGATTCGAACCTCCGAAGGCATAGCCAGCAGATTTACAGTCTGCCCTCGTTGACCGCTTGAGTACCCCTCCGTCAAGCAAGCCGCCTATTTTCTCTTAGCGAACGTACGACTGTCAATACATGAAAAACGATTTACTTGAATTTAGCGGTGACCTGGCGCGCTGAATCACACATTAAACCGGAAATGCATCACGTCGCCTTCCTGAGTGATGTATTCCTTACCTTCAAGACGCAGCTTGCCGGCTTCCTTTGCTCCGTGCTCACCGCCGTATTTAATGAAGTCATCAAAACTGGTAACCTCGGCACGGATGAAACCACGTTCAAAATCGGTATGAATCCTGCCCGCAGCATTTGGCGCCGTTGCACCCCGGGTAACCGTCCAGGCCCTGACTTCTTTCACACCTGCAGTAAAAAACGTTAATAAATCCAACAATGCATAACCTGCGCGAATGACACCGGCGAGACCCGATTCCTTCAAACCAAGCGCAGCCAGAAACTCTTGACGATCCGCGCGGTCCAGCTGCACCACTTCGGCTTCAATGGCTGCGCACACGGGCACCACCCTGGCGTCTTGACCACTCGCATATTCCCTTACCTGGTCAAGTAATGGATTATTCTCAAAACCGTCTTCAGCGACATTGGCAATGTATTCAACCGGCTTCATGGTCAGCAAATTGAGATCTTTTAACTGCTTTTTCTGTTCTTTATCCAAGCCGAGACCACGCACGCTTCCGTTTTCACTCAGACAGGTCATAACTTTAGTCAGCAAAGCCACCCGGGCCAACGCTTCCTTGTCACCTCCACGGGTTTGTTTGTCCGCCTTATGCAGGGCGCGCTCAACCGTATCCAAGTCCGCCAGCGCCAGTTCGGTATTGATAATTTCGATATCGGAAATCGGGTCTACCTTGCCTGAAACGTGGATCACGTCATCATTTTCGAAACAGCGAACCACGTGAGCAATCGCGTCCGTTTCCCTGACGTGCGACAGAAACTTGTTGCCCAGGCCTTCACCCTTCGAGGCACCGGCAACCAGGCCTGCGATATCCACAAACTCCATGGTTGTGGGTATGACTCTTTCAGGTTTGACGATCGCGGCCAACTGCTCGAGACGCAAATCCGGCACCGGCACTATGCCCACATTCGGATCAATGGTGCAAAAAGGATAGTTTTCCGCCGCAATGCTGGATTCCGTGAGCGCATTGAACAATGTGGACTTGCCTACATTTGGCAGTCCGACGATTCCACATTTAAAACCCATGATGCATATCCAGTTCAGTTGATGGGTGACTCGTCACCCGTATGTAAGTCTTTTGTAGCTTTTGACACATTGCCTGCAAGCAGGTCGGGCATTACAGCAATAGCGTCGCCAATCGAATGCATGATTTTCTGCTCCTGATCGGCAGGCGGACGGCTTAGCACATACCCGGTAACAGCATCTTTAAAACCCGGGTGACCAATGCCGATGCGCAACCGTAAAAAATCTGTATTATCGAGATGTCGGAAAATATCCCGCATACCATTGTGCCCGCCGTGACCTCCGCCTTTTTTCAAGCGGGCGGTACCAGCTGGAAGATCCAGGTCGTCGTAGGCCACCAACAAGTTTTCAGTATTGACTTTGTAATAATCCAGCAAGGCCCTGACGGCCTGGCCACTGTGATTCATAAAAACAACCGGCTTGGCGAAAATACAGTCTCTTGCGTAAATTCGACCCCGATAAATTTCAGCAGAAACCTTGGTCTGCAACCTGAATCCCGCATCACCAGCACCCACTGCAGTTTGTTTATACAGCGCATCCAAAAACCAAAACCCGGCATTATGCCGGGTTTGGCTGTATTGACTGCCCGGGTTACCGAGACCGACTATCAGGAATAATTCGGACAAAACCGGCCCCGCTGGTCATCCATTGTCCAAAAGAGCCTTGTCGCCAGCAGAATCGACCGCTTCGACCTAGTCCCGTTCCTCTTCATCTTCATCCGACTCAGCAATAACACCGGTCTCGATTTCAGTCTCGATATCGCCACCCTGAGACTCTTTGACATGCGCTGTGTTGGCAATCATGACATCACCATCTTCCGCGCTTAAAGCAGGTATCTGAACACCTTCCGGTAACTTGACGTCGGATAACATGACGACGTCACCCATTTTCAGCTTGGAAAGGTCTACATCCAGATAACTGGGAATGTCGCTCGGCAGAGCTGCTATCTCAACTTCTGTCACCAGGTGCTGGATAACCACGCCGGACGCCTTGCCCGCTTCCGACACATCTTCACCGGTGTAATGAATCGGCACAGACATGCGGAGAATTTCTTTATCAGAAACACGCATGAAGTCGAGATGCATGATCTGGGCTTTGTAGGGATGATGCTGTACATCACGTACGACAACTTTCTGTGTGCGTCCGTCCTCAACCCTGATTTCCAGGATGCTTGAGAAAAAAGATTCCTTTTCTGCTGCGTGCTTTAAAGGATCGTGGTCAATGGACAGTGTGGCTGGCGTTTTATGGCCACCATAAATTACAGCGGGGATTTTGCCCTGATGACGCAGGCGGCGGCTCGCACCTTTCCCTACATCCTCTCGCATTACCGCATTGATAATGTTGTTTGAATCAGTCATGGTATTCCTCAAAAAAAGTATATTTACTCCGACACAGACACTTCCGAATCGAAGAAAACGCCGCTTACACGGCAATTTATCCATCCCCGCGACCAGGGGCGGCACAAAAAATAGCCGGTCATTATAACGTACTAACCATGGGGTGGCGCAATATGTATTGAAATAATATCCAAAGATT
>DATCZY010000234.1:0-5550 GCA_036525655.1 Lysobacterales bacterium
CGGACGAAATCAGCCTGATCATCGATGTCGGCACCAATGCCGAAATCATCCACGGTAACCGCAAGCGGCTGATGGCGGCCTCCAGCCCGACCGGACCCGCTTTTGAAGGCGCGCAGATCAGCGCCGGCCAGCGCGCCGCGCCCGGCGCCATCGAGCGCGTCAGGATCGATGGGGAAACACTGGAGCCACGATTTAAGCTCGTCGGCGGCAAATGCTGGTCGAATGAGCCCGGTTTTGCGGAGGAAACACGCGGCCAGACCATCACCGGTATCTGCGGCTCCGGCATCATCGAGGCCATCGCCAGTATGTACCTGGCCGGCATCATCCGCAGCGATGGTGTCATCGATGGCGAGCTGTCCGCACGCAATAAACGTATCGAGGCCAATGGCCGCACCTACTCCTACCTGTTGCATCAGGGCGAACCCGTTATCCGTATCCGCCAGACCGATGTACGCGCCATTCAGCTGGCCAAGGCGGCGCTTTATGCCGGCGCGCAGCTATTGATGGAGCGCATGGGTATCGACAAGGTCGACCGGATTCGACTGGCCGGCGCTTTTGGCAGCCGTATCGACGTCCGTTACGCGATGGTGCTGGGCCTGATCCCGGATTGCAGCCTCACGCAGGTATCTTCGGCCAATAATGCGGCCGGCACGGGCGCCCGTATCGCCTTGCTCAACAGGGCTTCGCGCAGGGAAATTGAAAAGCGCGTGCGGGAAGTGGAAAAAATTGAAATCGCCATCGATAAAAACTTCCAGCAGCATTTCGTGGACGCCCTGGGCATCCCGCATGCAACCCATGCTTATCCGATTCTGTCCCGGAGCATCGACCTGCCTGAATCACCCCCGGAAGGGAACAAATCCAGACGCAAACGTGACTGAAGAGTCCAGGCGCTTAACCGCAATCCTCTCATACTGCCCGATTCAAATGACAGTTTTAGGTTCTTGAATGGACCAACGATCCGTTGATCATTGGCCCACGGCTAACGCCACCAGGTGTCAATTCACTAAATTGCAGCTGACCCAAGCTCACTTTCACGCTCGAGTGTGCCAAATCCGTGTATGAACTCAATGGCAGCCTTCAGGGCGTGATCCCAAGCGTCTAGTCACTCCTGGTTGCCTTAAGCAGCCGAAAGCAGCCCAATCATTCGGTGGAAATTTCTGCCTGACGGACTGCTGCTTCCGGTCAAAAGGGGTCCTCCGAAAAATCCAAATCAATGTAGCTAATTTAGTGTTGTCGAAAAGACGGTCATTAAGAATTGGCTTCCTGGAGTTCGACCGCTTCTTTGCTGCCCCGACTGCGACAAGTCGTCGTACTGGCAAAAACCCGCAATGAGCCTTAAATATCGTGAAATAACTCAATTGCCGGGGTGAATCCAGTTGCAAGCGACCACACTTGCAAGATGCCGGGGCAAATTGCGTAGAAATTCAGGGATAAAGATTTACAGTAAGCTTTACTTTCCAAGGAAAGCGCGTTTATTCTTTCTGCCCTCGCTTTGACACAGACGCAACCGGCATTGACATCAAGCGGGCTCTTTCCAATACCACATGGAGACACCGCATGAGCGAAGCCACCAACTCGCCAGACCGGCACCCGATACCTGCGTTCAAGCAGGTCATGGGCCACCCAAGCCCGCTCTGGATGTTGTTTATGTCGGAATTCTGGGAACGCTTCGCGTTCTATGGCATCCGCTGGGCCCTGGTGCTCTACATCGTGGCGCAGTTCTACGATGGTAATCAGTCCGGCCAGGCCGACGCCAACCTCACCTACGGCTCCTATCTCGCGCTGGTATATGCCGGCGCGATCTTTGGGGGCTACATCGCCGACAAGATCATCGGCTACCAACGCTCGATCCTGATCGGGGCCGTGTTCATGGCCGCCGGCCTGTTCATGATCATGATACCGGACCCGACGCTGTTCAAGTTCGGCCTCGCCACGATCATCGTCGGCAACGGCTTGTTCAAACCGAACATCTCGACCATGGTTGGCAAACTGTACTCGATAAGCGATGAGCGCCGCGACTCGGGCTTCACGATTTTTTACATGGGCATCAACATGGGTGCGTTCATCGCACCTGTCATTACCGGATGGCTGGCGACTTCGCTGTTTGGCACCGACGCCGCACCGGCCTACCAGTACGTATTCGGTGCGTCCGGAATCGGCATGTTGATCAGCATGGTGTGGTTCTACTTCGGTCGGCGTCAACTGCAGAACATCGGCAGGCCACCGGCGGAAGCCCCGGGACGCGAGCGGGTGGCCTACGTGTCGATCGGCGCACTGTGTGTGATCCCGCTGGTCTACCTGCTACTAACGCTAGGCGCCGAACCGCTCCAGTACGTGCTGACAGCCTTGTTTGTCGGCCTCGCCGCCATGCTGATGATCGAGGGTATCCGCAATGGCGCGGTTGCCCGCGACAAGACCATTGCGATGCTGATCATCTTTGCCTTCAATATCCTGTTCTGGATGTTCTACGAACAGGCCGGCAATTCATTCACGTTCCTCGCAGACCAGATTGTCAACCGGAACCTCGGTGGCTTCGTCTTCCCGACCGCCTGGTTTCAATCGGTGCCGGCGCTTGCAGTCATCATGCTCGCGCCCATCGTCGCCTGGCTCTGGGTGTGGATGGCGAAGCGCAATATTAACCCCTCGATTCCGCGCAAGTTCGGCCTCGGTTTACTGTTCAACGGCCTGGCTTTCCTGTTGCTGATGTTCGCGCTGACGAGCCTGGTGAGCGACGCGGGCAAGATTCCGTTCTGGACCATGTTCGCGGTCTACATCATTCAAGTGGTCGGTGAGCTTTGCCTGTCGCCGATCGGCCTGTCGATGGTGACCAAGCTGGCCCCGGTGCGCCTGGTCGGTCTTGGCATGGGCGGTTGGTTCCTTTCCACCGGCATCGGCAACAATCTCTCTGGCATCTTCGCCGGCGCGGTTAGCGGCGAGACCGGCATGACCACGACTTCAGCACTTTCGGGCTACACCTTCGGCTTCTGGGCCCTGGTCGGCTCTGGCGTCGTGCTGTTCCTGATCGCGCCGTTGATCCAACGCCTGATGCATGGCGTGAAGTGACATACCAACCACCACCCGCGAAGCAGAATTACAGGATTCAAGAATCCTGTTCAAGTGAGAGCTATGGTTGGGTTTTTCCTTCAGGCGAACAAGCCCATGGGGCTACTCATTGTTGGCAGGGCACGCTATGCCGGCAACCAGGTGGTTTCTGCTTCTGATCTGTGTCCAGGGGGTAGACTCATCGTTATTTTTTTCAGAGAGATTATAAATGCGCATTGCCAAATACCCAGCCCGATTGTTGATGTATTTCTTGTTGTTCGCGTTGATTCATGTATCCGAGATGACGCTTGCGCAGGAATCAACATCCGACGTCAATCCGCCACGCCCCAACATTTTGCTCATCGTTGCCGACGACCTGGGCTATGCCGACCTGGGTGTGCATGGCAGCGACATTCGTACGCCCAACATTGACCAACTGGCAAAAACCGGTGTGCTATTTACCCGGTTTCACACCGCGCCGATGTGCTCCCCGACCCGGTCCATGCTGCTCAGCGGCAACAACAACCACGTGGCGGGTGTGGGCCGGCAGCATCCATCTGCAGCGGTAAAAGACAAAGTACCCGGTTACGAAGGTCACCTCTCCGACCGAGTGGCAGCCTTGCCAGCGGTCTTGCAGGCAGCGGGCTACCACACCTACCTGGTGGGAAAATGGCACTTGGGCACCGAGGCGGAACACAGCCCCAAAGCGGCCGGTTTTGAGCGCTCTTTCGGCGTGGTCGAAGGGGCCGCCAGCCATTTTGACGGCCGCGGCTTTGAAAACGCGCCGACTGTTTACCGCGAGGACGGAGAACTGACCGAGTGGCCGTCCGGCCAGTACTCTACGGCCTTGTACACCGACAAACTGTTGCAGTACCTCGAGCAGGATCACACCGATGGCCAGCCCTTCTTTGCCATGGCGGCCTACACGTCACCGCACTGGCCCCTGCAGGTGCCCACGGAAGAACTCGACCGCTATACCGGCGTTTATGACGCCGGTTACGATGCACTGCGGGAAAAGAATTTCTCCGCCCTGAAGGCTGCCGGCATCGTGCCCGCAACGTCGGCCCTGCCGCCCAGGAACGAAGCCATTAAGCCCTGGGGTGAACTGTCAGCGGAACAACAACGGAAAGAGTCGCGCAAAATGGAGCTTTACGCGGCCATGGTCGAAAACCTGGATGGTCACGTCGGCCGCCTGGTAGATTACCTCAAGCAAAGCGGACAGTACGACAACACGCTGGTGGTATTCATGTCTGACAATGGTGCCGCTGGTAACGACTTTTATAACCATGGTCCGTATGTCGATTACATTCGCGAGCGTTTCAACAACGAGTATGGGAATATGGGTGGCCCGGATTCCTTTGTATCCTATGGCGTGCCCTGGGCCGAAGCCGGTTCCGCACCATTCAAACGCTACAAGGGTTATACCAGCGAAGGCGGAATCGTAGCGGCGCTGATCGTCTCCGGTGATGGCGTGGCCGGGGTTGGTCGCCGCAGCCATGCATACGTCACCGTGATGGACCTGGCGCCCAGTTTCATTGCGTTGGCCGGCGCCCATTATCCGCAGGATGGTACCGTACAGGCCATGCGCGGAAGCAGCATGCTTCCGTTGCTGCAAAACAAGGCTGAAACAGTGCATGACGATAAAGAGGTCACCGTGCTATTGCATCGTGGTAACGCACTGGTACGCCAGGGCCCATGGAAACTCACTGCCATTGAGACGGTGTTCAGTGAATCACAATTTGCGCTGTACAACCTCGACATTGATCCGGGTGAAACCACCGATTTGTCAGACTCTGAACCAGAAAAGTATGCAGCGTTGATTGAAATCTGGCGTCAGCAACGTCTGGAGCTGGGCATCATACTGCCGCAGGATTTGTAGACCTAGAACACCCAGATACATCAATTGAATTTACCCGCTTGCTGGTCGCACCAATGACCCGGTATAGCGGCCTGGGAATTGCATAGCCTTAGGCAAACGACAGCTATTGATTGACGCTCGCGGATGCCGGTGAGCGCTAGCTCCAGGATTCCGAGTATTGTTGCCACTTTGACAAGTAAACGAAGGGCTGCTTTTGGCTGCCAACGGCCTATACTCAAGTTGAATGGCAGAAAATGACGGCGGAAAGCAGCCATTCATTTGATGCGAAGTTGAATAATGAGAGCATCCGCTTCCTGCCAGGAGCGGAGAATCTGTTAAACACCCGTGGAGGCCTGGAATCAACCAACTGTGACCATTTGCAGTTTTCCAGACTGCGATTGTTTTGACTATCTGGTCGTGGATGCGAGGCGCAACATCCATGACAATCGATAAAGGAATTGTACGACTGCGTGATACTTCCCGTTCTAACAGGGCTAGCCGAATGCCAGAACAGCCGCCACTTTCAATTTTTTGGGGATGGATGAACTCTAAGACTCGGCGATCCAGGCTTAATATTATTAATATCCATATTTGCTTCTTAATACTTGAAATTTGATATCGGATTGGAGATCGAGCCAAATAGGAGACGC
>DATCZY010000235.1:0-6411 GCA_036525655.1 Lysobacterales bacterium
TTTTCGCAACGAGGTCGGTGCTGCCGACGATGGCAATCTCCGCTACCGTCGAGCTCAATGTCAGGTCATCGGTGCGGTTGGTGCCATTTTCAAGGGTCATCGTACCTTTGGCCTCGTCAAAGCTGAAGCCTTCGTCAAACACATCGCGGAAGTCCATCGACAAGCGCCTGGGAAGTTCTGACAAACTCAGTAAACCCAGCATTCGACCGGCACCAGAATCCGCCGTCAATATGTTTCCCTGGATCACGCTGACATCCATTTCACCATTCAGTCGCTCCAGTGCAAAAGCGGCCGGCGGACCTTCCCACCAGGCGTCGAAATGGACCAGCGTCTGGCCGCCCCGCATGGCGGAAGAAATGTCCATCGCCTCCAGCAACGAGCCCAGGCTTTCCGAGCTGATACGGATATTGAAATCCGAACGTTCGCCCTGGTCATCCCGGGTCCAGTCACCACGTGCATTGAATATGAAACTGGGCGATTGCGTTTCGACTGACTCGATGTGGAAACCGTTGCTGACCGGGTAGCCTTCGATACGGGTTTCACCCATGTCCAGTCCCAGGTAGCCGAACTCCTTGCAGTAGAAATGTATTTCCGGCAAATCGGCGGGGTCTGTTTCCACGCTCATACCCTGATCAACCGGGTCCGGCATGATGAGCCTTTCAAATTCACCCGACATACGGTGGGAACCCGCTTCATTTTTGTAATAACGCACGGTCCCGTTGATATCCGCACCATCGAATTGTCCGGTAATGATGGCGTCTTGGTAGGTCATCTCGAGTCCTACTTTGTCGAACTGGCGGTCGAAAAATGATATCTGCTCAGCATTTACGCTGGCGTTTTGCAAGCTCAGTCCACCACCACCTTCCTGAGTCGAAAAACGCTCCACGGCCAGATCGACCCAACCGTCGAGGTCGAATGTTGGGCTTGAACCAGCGACGCTAAACAAACCCACGCCTGGTAAGTCCCCCACCTTCCCACCCAGTTCAACCGCTGCCTGGAGCGGGTGTGAATCTTCTTTTGACAGTTCCATCTTGAGCTGGACGCGGCCCGGAAAATCCGCGCTGACAATGTGCTGGCCGGCGCGGATGGGATACCGCACAAGCAAGGGCCAAATGGCATCATCGGGCTTTGCCAACGGTGCTGGCAGGTCAATACTCACGCCTTTAAGTCCACTGTATATTTCCAGCCAGACCTCCCGTTCTTCATTGCCCTCGACCGCGGCGACGCTGAGGCTGACATCCCAGTCGGTCGTACCGGCAGCTTTGTAAAACATCGGTTCGCGCTCGTATAACTCATCCGGGATTACTCTTTCAACCGGCAAATTACCCGACAGGTGAGCGCGGAATACCTCGTCTGCAGCCCACTCTGAAAAAATGTCCAGATTGACGGGGAAACCACGGTACCGGCCGGGCAAGCCGGTTGCTTTCAGACCATCGCGGTTATAGTCAAGATTGCCCGTGATGCCGTCTATTACAACCCCGGAAACAAGCTCGGTGAACCGGTTGCCCTTCAAGACCAGGCTGCCCTCGACCTTGAGGGACTCAGCGGCTCCCCCCAGTTCCGTATGTAAGTGCCCGCTAATCTCTGATTTGCCCTCAAATACAAACTGCTCCGGATCCAGTGCCAATCCGTCGAGTAGCGGTGTGCGCCGTATAAACCTGATCAAATCAGCCAAATCGGTGGCAGTCTGGTAGGTAACATCCAGGACCGGATTTTTGAAGTCGTCAATACTGGCGGTCACCCTGTCAACCACGGCGCCCGCGGTATCGCCTATCCTCCCTTCAACCATCATGCCGCGGTTCTCAAAAACCGCCGTTCCATCGACATTCTTCGTGTTGGGCCATTTGCTGTCATACCTGAGACTCACATTTTTGACCGGTGCGATGGCCTGCATCCGTCCGGCATGGTTCTGGAATGGAAAATCATCCAGGTCACCCACCATGGAATAACGGCCGTCCACCACCTCGCCGCTGAGCAGGGAACTGCGCAACCAGCTCAAGGTCTTCTTGCTCATGACATTTTCGGGCCAATAGTCTCCGAATCGCGAAATGTCGCCGCGCGACATCGCCACGTTGATATCAACGTTGGGTTTACCATCACCCCATGCCATGCGCACCCGACCGAACGCGCTGACATCCTCGTTTTCAAGCTTGCAGTGATTAAGGTCGATCCGCCAATCGCTCTTGTCCACCCACTGGATTTCCAGTTTGCAATCGGTGAGTGCTGCGATCACCGGTCGCCGGAATGTAGTCAACCAGTCCAGCTTGACCGAGCGACCGCTGAAGCTGACGTTACCAACCCCGTTATCCAGGTCGATCAGGGCGTCGATACCCTCTATATCCGGGCCCTTTTCCCAGCCCCAGAAGCGGCCGTTCCCGAGCTGACCCTTTGCCATCTTCACACGCCACCTGGAATCCAGCACGAGGTCGAAATCCGTCATCCCGCCCTGCGCACGTTTTGGAATGGCCGCCGGCCAGGGGGTGTTATAGCTGGCGATGATTCTCTGCGTCAGCAGCAAGGGAAACTCGAGCTCCAGATAATCGGCACTGACCCAGAGGCCCAGGTCCTGCGGCAGGTTCCTGGCCACTGTAAAGCGCTCGCTGCGCCACTCTTCACCCGCGTTCTCGACCGCCAGGTCGGATAAATCGAAGCGCCAGTTTTTACGCGCAGTGAATTCAAAATTAAACCGGCTGTTCAGATGGTCGATCGTCAGCGGCCCGCTTTGTGAACTGAGCTTTGCATCGCGAAGATCGAGTACACCCTGCATCAGCTGTGGACTGCCTGCCTGCCATTCACCCCAGATTTCCGCATTCAACCGGCCTGCAACAGGAATCAGCGGGTGAGGCGGTAATTGCCGGACCAGTTCCGACAATATCAATTCGCCCGTTTGGATATGCCACTGGGCTTTTGCAAGATGCTGCTCTGAATCCAGTCTGATTTTAACGGTGGTATCGAGATCTCCCACCACTCGCTGTTTGTCCCTGTCGGTCACACTGGCTTGTAACTCTGCTGAAATATTGCGCCCATCCGCTGTCAGGCGACCGTTCACATTACTCAAAACCAGGTGAATCCCACGTTCCGGGTCGTCAAAACTGAGCGTGATATCCTGCAGGCGAACTTCACCATTCAAGGCCACGTCACGCAATCCGGGACTTTTTTCGTCGCCACTTCCCGAGTCACTGACCCCCAGGCCGGATAGCATGTAACGGCCATCGGGTTGACGCACCAGCGACAGGTCCGCGCCGATGATCCTGAAACTGTAGAGGGGACGGCCGGGAATCAGGGCGTTGAGTGGCTTGATGTCCAGTGCTGCGCGGTTGATCGCAATCTCGGACTGCATGCCCTCCGGCATCAGAGTGAGACCACGCAGGCTGATACGCGGCCCGAATGCCTTCCACTCGCCACTGAAGCTTTCTACCCTGACGGGTTGATTGAATGCCTTGCTCAACCAGGCTTCCAGTTCGGGCTGATAATGTACGCTGTAGGGCATCAGCAACTTGCCGATGCCCACGACCACCGCTGCTAGCACCGTCAATAATGTCAACGCTGTCCACAGCAATGTTATGAGCCGCCGGAATATCTTGCGTATATTTTTCATATGGAACGATCCATACTGACCTACAGCAACACCACGTCAAACTGTTCCCTGGTGTATTGGTCCTCGCGCTGGAAGCGGATTGACTTGCCAATCGTTTCTTCGAGTTCCGCCACGGTCGTCGACTGATCATCGAGGATTTTGTCAACCACGCAGGGTGATGCAACCACCAGCAAACGACTGGCTTCAAACTGACGGCTTGAACGCATGATTTCCCTGAACACTTCGAGACAAACTGTTTCCGCGCTTTTCAGCGTGCCCCGCCCGGAACAAACCGGGCAAGGTTCGCACAATACGTGTCCGAGGCTTTCCGTCGTACGTTTGCGTGTCATTTCAACCAGGCCCAGCGGTGAGAACTCACAGATGCTGGTCTTCGCGTGATCGCGCTCGAGCGCTTTCTCCAGTGCGAGCATGACCTGGCGCCTGTGCTCATCGTTACCCATATCGATAAAGTCGATGATGATGATACCGCCCAGGTTGCGCAGACGCAGTTGTCGTGCGATGGCCTGCGCCGCCTCGAGGTTGGTTTTGTAGATGGTCTCTTCAAGTGTACGGTGACCGACAAATGCACCGGTATTCACATCAATGGTGGTCATGGCCTCGGTCTGGTCTATGACCAGGTGCCCACCCGATTTCAATGGCGTTGTGCGATGCAAAGCCCGGTCAATTTCATCTTCGATGCCGTACAGGTCAAATATCGGCCGCTCGGCGCAGTAGAGTTCGATTCGCTGTTTCCACTCGGGTAAAAACTTACTGGTGAAATCCTTCAACCGTTCGAATTCCTCCGCTGAATCGATGCGGACTTTTTCGACTTCCTCGTGCATATGGTCGCGCAGGGCCCTTAAAGGCAGCGACAGATCTTCGTAAATACAATCACCCGGTTTGCTGACCTTGATTTGCTCGGTAATGCTTTCCCAGATTTTTGCCAGGTAGGTCATGTCGGCAGACAGCGCAAATTCATTGATGTTTTCAGCGTTGGTGCGGACGATGTAACCGTGCTTGCCCTTGTGTTCCCGCATGGTGGCCAACAGACCCTTTAGCCGGCTGCGTTCTTTTTCATCCTCGATGCGCACGGATATTGCTATCGTTTCGCTGTCGGGCAGCAGCACCAGGAAGCGTGAAGGAATGCTCAGGTTGGTCGTCAGGCGCGCACCCTTGGTACCCATCGGGTCCTTGATGACCTGGACAACGACCGACTCCCCTTCGCGGACGAGAGAGGCAATGGGTGGTTCCGGCGGCGGGTCATCTGGCATCTGCTCGCGCTCCACCTTGTAGATATCAGATGCATGCAAAAACGCAGTTCGATCGAGGCCGATATCGATGAAGGCCGCCTGCATGCCGGGCAGCACGCGCGAAACCGTTCCCTTGTAAATATTACCGAGGTACCCGAGGTGGCTGTTGCGCTCAAGGGCAACCTCTTGCAACATGCCGTTTTCGACCACCGCGACACGGGTTTCAGTCGGCGTAACATTGATCAGGATTTCTTCGCTCATACACGTATCATCCCACAACCGCAGGCGTTCAACTCAGGATCAATAGGATACCACCTGGACAAGCTCTTTAGATGATGAAAGACGATTGATCTGATGCAATGGCAACGGTTGTTCATTCCATCAACCCGGCGCGACGAAGCAACTCGGCAGTCTCAAACAACGGCAGGCCCATCACGCCCGAGTAACTGCCCTCGATTCGGCGTATATACTGTCCTGTTCCACCCTGCACTGCATACGCGCCCGCCTTGTCCATGGGTTCGTCGCTCTGACAATATCGCCTGATCCAGGCCGGTGGCATATCACCGAAGGTGACCGCAGTGATATTGAGCGTATCCGTTACGGTTTCGGAATCCATGGCCAGTGCAACCGCGGAATAAACCTGGTGTGTCCGGCCCGACAGTCGTAGCAGCATTTTCTCGGCCTCGGCCCTCGAGCCAGGCTTGCAAAGAATCTCCCCGTCCAGCAATACGATGGTATCAGAACCCAGTACCGGCAGCCTGCCCCCGCTTTGTCTGAGGCCTTCCAGGGCCTTCGCACGCGACAGACGCAAAACGTAATCACGCGGTGTTTCGCCCTCGATCACCGACTCGTCAATGTCTGTTGCCGCCACTTCGAAATCAGCAACCAGTTGTCTGAGCAGTTCACGACGCCGGGGTGATGCCGATGCCAGCAGCATTGAATGCGGCGATTTCATGCGCGGTGATACGGGTGGTTTTGCGTGATGGTCCAGGCCCGGTACAACTGTTCGGCGAGTACAACCCTGACCAACGGATGGGGTAATGTCAGCGGTCCGAGCGACCAGCGGTCATCCGCCTTCTTGAGAGTATCGGCGTCAATGCCTTCCGGACCGCCTATCATGAATCCGACGTCGCGGCCCTCACCCATCCACTGTTCCAGGTGCGCCGCCAGTTTTTCGGTCGACCATGCCTGGCCTTGAACATCGAGCGCAATGATCCTGGCGCGGGCCGGCATCGCATCGAAGAGCGCCTTGCTTTCGATGGCGGTCAAACGTTTGGTATCGGCGTTTTTTGTGCGTTTTGCCAGGCTGATTTCACGCAGGGACAAACCCAGGCCCGGTGGCATTCTGCGGGTGTATTCATTCCACGCCTCGGTGACCCAATTGGGCATGCGCTGCCCAATGGCGGCTACCAGCAATTGCATCAGAGCAGCGCTCCTTCAGGCAGAACTGCTTACACCGCTGCGTCGATCGGCGCTGGCTTCCCAGAGTTTTTCAAGGTTATAAAAGGCCCTGGTCTGAGGTAGCATCAGGTGAACGATGACATCATTGAGGTCAACCAGCACCCACTCACCCTCACGCGCACC
>DATCZY010000236.1:0-3315 GCA_036525655.1 Lysobacterales bacterium
CATCGGCTGTCACACAGGGCTCATCGGTCAGTTTTTCCAGGTCCGCCGCGAGTAGTTTCTCTTCATAGATCTGCTGAATGTAGGTTTGGCGAAGCTCATCCCGGGGCGACACAATCACCTGCCCGGTATGCCCATCGACAATCACCTCTTCACCCTCGAGGCGTCCCCAGGGTAAATCCACGGCACCCATCACAGTGGGAATGCCGATGGCGCGACCCAGTATTGCCATATGAGAGTTGCGCGAACCCTTCACAGAAACAATGGCGGCGACCTTTTCCAGTGGCACATCTGCAAAAGATGCGGCAGAGAGTTCTTCTCCCACCATAATCATGCGGTCAGGGAAAGAGGTACGCTTGGTTTCGCTCTGTTGTAGATTAGCCAGAACCCGACGACCCAGGTCCTCAACATCGGACGCGCGCTCTCGCAAATAGGAATCTTTCATGCTCTTGAACATGCGGACATGCCGCAGTACCACCTGTGCCCAGGCGCTCTGAGCGCACAGCCCCTCTTTGATCAGGCCAATGACCTCGCCGCCCATGGAGTGATCGTCAAGCATGCGCACATACACATCGAACAGTGCTCGCTCCTCGTCGCTGAGCTTGCCGACCATGCTGGCGTCAAGCACTCGGATTTCCCGTTTGGTCTGCTCCATCGCCTGGCGGAATTGACACAATTCGGCCTCTATATCGAGCACCCTTCGCTCCGGCACCGCATTGAGATCCGCTGAAGGAGACACCACCACCACTGTACCAATGGCGACCCCCGGGGCACTTGGCACGCCGGGGTAGATTCGCTCATGGACTGGAATTTGTCGGGGATTGAGCAATCTCTCCAGCTCACCGGTGGCTTCAGCGTGAGCAATCACACCCGCCAGTTGGGCTGAGACCGTGACCAGGAAAGACTCTTCGCTCTCATCAAAACGGCGACGATCCTGCTCTTGCACCACCAACACACCGAGCACCTTGCGATGATGGATAATTGGGGCGCCGAGAAAAGAGCGAAAGCGCTGCTCACCGGTTTCCGGGAAAAACGCGAAATTAGGGTGCGCTTCAGCGTCTTCCAAATTAATGGGCTCAGCACGGGATGCGACCAGGCCGACCAGCCCCTCGCGGGTAGAAAGGTGGATCTTGCCCACTGAATCGGGATTGAGGCCATCGGTCGCCATCAGCACATAGGTGTTAGTGGAAGGGCTGTACAGGTAGACAGAGCACATACCGGTGTCCATCACCTGTTTTACCAGGTGAACAATCAGCCGCAACACTTCGCTAAAGTCCTTAGCGGCATTGACTTCCTGAACAATGGTTCTCAGTGACTCCAACATCTATCTCTCTCGCTCCATTTCACACTGCAATGGGGCCAATTCCTTGAGCGCTCTTCGATAAACATCCCTTTTGAACTCAATCACCTGACTGACCGGGTACCAATAACTGACCCACTGCCAGTGATCAAATTCCGGCTTTGTGTTGAGGTTCAGCCTGATCCGGCTTTCCTCGCCGATCAACTTCAACAAAAACCACTTCTGTTTTTGCCCTACACACAGCGGCTTACTGTTCTTGCGCTGCATCGCCTTGGGCAAACGGTAGCGAAGCCAGCCACGGGTACAACCCAGCACCTCCACATCACCGGATTCCAGACCGACTTCTTCATAGAGTTCGCGGAATAATGCGTCTTCAGGCTTTTCATCGCGATTAATGCCGCCCTGGGGAAACTGCCAGGCATTCTGACCAATCCGCTTGGCCCAGAGCAATTTTCCCGAGCCGTCGGAGATCACAATACCCACATTAGGGCGAAACCCTTCTCGATCGACCACAACCGAACCCCTGTATTTCTTCTTATTAATAATAATGCGAATCGGCAAACTTACATCAAATACTTAGTTGAGGACAGCCCCGTCTCTCGTTAAGCTAGGGCGCCTTTTTGACCAACGAGTCCTGCCAGCACCATGTCCATCGCCCTGTTTGACCTCGACAACACACTGATTGCCGGTGACAGCGATCACGGCTGGGGTGAGTTTCTCATCGCCCATAACAGGGTAGACCCTGCCTATTACAAGCAGATGAATGATCAGTTCTACCAGGATTATCAAAACGGTCGCCTGGACATGAATGCCTACCTGGAATTTGCTCTGCAACCCTTGGCTCAAATGGACGGAGAAGAGTTGGCTCACCTCCACCAACAATTCATGGCAGAGATGATTGCCCCCATGTGGCTCCCCCGCGCCGAGATGCTATTGCAGCAACACCGACAGCAGGGCGACCTGCTCATTATCATTACGTCCACCAACCGCTTTGTGGTGGAACCTATCTGCCAAAAACTGGGCGCCGACGTGATCATTGCCACAGAACCCGAGCAGATTGGCGGACGCTATACCGGCAAAGTATCCGGAGTACCCAGCTATAAAGAAGGCAAAGTCGTGCGTCTCAATGCCTGGCTGTCGGAAACAGGGCAAAATCTCGCAGGCAGCTGCTTTTACAGCGATTCGATAAATGACTTGCCGCTGCTCGAAATCGTCGATCGTCCGGTGGCAGTCGACCCCTGCGACCAGTTACGGCAAGTCGCCCAACAACGGGGCTGGGAAATTATCAGCCTGCGCGACTGAGCCTCGTCGCCATTGCCTGGCCATCCTGAATACCGCACACTTTCCTTCTCACAACCATGGAATTTCCCAGTGCGACTGGACCGATTCATCAGCAATGCTTCCGACTACTCTCGCTCCCAGGCCAAGCATCTGGTGCGTGAAGGCCTGGTACTGATTAACGGCAGCGTCGCTGACAATGTCGCCACCGTGGTTGTCGAGACCGACCAGATAAGTGTTGACGGCGTTTTGATACACACCCCGCACGCACGTTACCTGATGCTGTATAAACCAGCGGGGGTGGTCTCCGCCACCAAGGACAGCGAGCACCCCACAGCACTGAATTTACTGGATGAACCACGCTCCGAGCAATTACAAATTGCCGGACGGCTTGATATTGACACCACTGGCCTGCTGCTGATCACCGATGACGGCCAGTGGAACCACCGCATCACCTCCCCCCGCAGCCAGTGCCGCAAGACCTATCAGGTTGAGCTTGCCGACCCCCTCCCTGATTACATGGTGAAAAAATTTCACGACGGCTTGTGGCTGAACGGCGAAAAGCGGCGCTGCCTGCCAGCGGATCTCGAGATCACCGGCACTCACAGCGCGGTGCTGACCATCAGCGAGGGCAAATACCACCAGGTAAAACGGATGTTTGCCGCAGTCGGCAATCGAGTCACACGACTACACCGGCTTCGAGTGGGACAGATTGAACTGGACGCAAATCTCGCACCCGG
>DATCZY010000237.1:0-3609 GCA_036525655.1 Lysobacterales bacterium
TATCATCATCACGACCGCGCTGATACCCGGCAGGCCGGCACCGCGCCTGATCACCAAGGCGATGGTGGAATCCATGAAAGACGGCAGCGTCGTGGTCGACCTCGCCGCCGAACAGGGTGGCAACTGCGAACTGACCGTACCCGGTGAAGTCGTCACCCACAACGGTGTGACACTGATCGGATACACCGATTTACCCAGCCGCCTGGCCACGCAATCAAGCCAGTTATATGCGACCAATCTACGCCACCTGCTGACCGACCTGACGCCGGAGAAAGACGGCAAGATCGTGGTCAATATGGAAGACGAAGTGATTCGTGGCGCCACCGTGTGTCTGGACGGCAAGACGACCTGGCCACCACCGGCACCGAAACTTTCAGTGGCTCCATCCAAACCGAAGCCGGCGCCGGCACCGGTCGTTGCAAAGAAAAAGCCATCCGTCTGGGGACCCATTATCGGCATGGTTATCGCCGGTCTCGGCTTGTTGGGACTGGGTGCGGTCGCACCTGCCTCCTTCATGGCGCACTTCACCGTGTTCGTGCTGGCCTGCTTCGTCGGCTACATGGTGATCTGGAATGTTACAGCCGCCTTGCACACACCGTTGATGAGCGTTACCAATGCGATCTCCAGCATCATCATCATCGGCGCCCTGCTGCAGGTCAGTTCCGAAAGCGAGGCCATCAAGTGGATCGCAATCGCAACCGCGGCAATCGCCAGTATCAACATCGTGGGTGGTTTTGCTGTCACCCGTCGCATGCTCGAAATGTTCAGGAAGTGAGGCTGTCATGACTATCAACACTGGAATTATTGCAATGTCGTATATCATTGCGACCATCCTTTTCATCCTCGCTCTGGGCGGGCTTTCCAACCAGGAAACCGCCCGCCGCGGTAACTGGTACGGCGTTATCGGTATGACGATTGCGCTGGTCGCCACGATTCTCGGACCGAGCGTCAACGCGGACGCCTATGGCCTGTTGTTAATCGCACTGCTGATCGGTGGCAGCATCGGTCTTTTCGCCGCGCGCCGGGTACAGATGACGCAGATGCCCGAACTCGTCGCCATGCTGCACAGCCTGGTCGGCGCCGCAGCGGTGGCCGTCGGTTTTGCCAACTTCATGGACCCCGGCAGGCTGTCGCATTACGCCGGCGTCGAACTGACCATCCACGACATCGAGACCTATCTCGGCGTTCTCATCGGTGCAGTGACCTTCTCGGGCTCGGTTATCGCCTTCGGCAAGTTGTCCGGGCGCATGAGCGGTAAACCGCTGACGCTGCCGGCACGGCACTGGTTGAACCTGGCATTGCTGCTTGCTGCCGTCTGGTTCGGCTACCAGTTCGTGTTGCAGTCTGCAGCGGGCGCCGGCTTACAGCCCCTCATCATCATGACCGTCATTGCCCTGGTATTCGGCATCCACATGGTCATGGCCATCGGCGGTGCGGATATGCCGGTGGTGGTATCCATGCTCAACAGCTACTCGGGTTGGGCCGCGGCAGCCACGGGCTTCATGCTCGGTAATGACCTGCTGATCGTCACGGGTGCACTGGTCGGTTCCAGTGGTGCGATCCTCAGTTACATCATGTGCCGCGCGATGAATCGCAAGTTCCTTTCCGTTATCGCCGGCGGCTTCGGCACCGGTGGTGGAACGGTCGCGGCAGCGGGTGAGCAGGAAGGCGAAATCGTTGCCATCAGCCCCGAAGAAACGGCCGAACTGCTCAGCGATGCCAAGGAAGTCATGATCATTCCCGGTTACGGCATGGCGGTAGCCCAGGCACAGCACATCGTCTATGAAATAACCCAGACGCTGCGTGCAAAGGGCGTCAATGTCCGCTTTGGCATCCACCCGGTCGCCGGACGCATGCCCGGCCACATGAACGTTTTGTTGGCCGAGGCCAAGGTTCCCTACGATATCGTGTTTGAAATGGATGAGGTGAACGACGACTTCCCGAAAGTGGACGTGTCCGTCATTATCGGCGCCAATGATATCGTCAACCCTTCGGCGTTGACCGATCCTGAAGGACCGATCGGCGGTATGCCGGTGCTCGAGTGCTGGAAGGGCAAGACGTCAATCGTGCTCAAACGCAGCATGGCCACCGGTTATGCGGGTGTTCAAAACCCGCTGTTTTTCCTGGAAAACACCCGTATGTTGTTCGGTGATGCCAGGGAGACCCTGGAAAAGGTGTTCAAGGCGCTCTAGCCAAACTTCAGTTCCGTTATACATGAGACCCCCGGAGCGCAAGCGACGGGGGTTTTTTGATAATGGCGATTCGTAAAAGCCCGCCTAAGCGGCAAACAGCGGCCGCCCCTGTTCGACACCCATTTGCGCACGCCACCCGTTGCGGCCTTGAAAAAACAAACCAGCCAATTAATTTAATTAAAATATTTGTCTTTAGTGTTGTACTGTGGTATAACACCTATACATAACCAGTAGACAGGACCGTCAGACCATGAAACTTAGCCGAACATTTGTATTGATTTTGACTTCAGCCTTTCTTTTTACCGCATGCAGCAAGGAACCAGAAGAAGCGACGGTTGAGGTTAAGCAAAACATCAACCCGCTTTTAGCCTATGTTCCTGCCGATACGGCCTTTGTATACGCCGATCTCGAACCGGTACCGGAAGAGATCACCGATGTCTATGTCGATCGCTTCCAACCCGTGCTGGATGTCATGTCCGAGCAGGTCAGCCGGTTCCAGGCCGAGTACCAGTCGGGTGAGCATCAGGATGACCAGGCCGCACGTCTCGTATCCGCGGTACTCGACGAACTGGGCGGCAGCCTGAACAAGGAAAGCCTGGGCAAACTGGGCGTATCCCTGCAGGCACATCAGGCGATCTATGCCCAGGGCGTTTTTCCGGTCATCCGGCTTGGCCTGAGCGACGCGCAGGCCATGCGTGACGCCATCGCCCGGATAGAGACAAAAATGGGTTACCAGTTACCCGTTAAAGACCTCAACGGCACCGCCTACTGGCGTATTTATGAAGACCATATGCCTATCGCCGTGTACATCGCTATTCTCGACGATCAACTGGCTATCAGCATGTTCCCTGTGAAAGCCGAAGACAAGCTGCTGGCAGCTTTGCTTGGCCAGGAATTACCTGCTCAGAGCATGGCCACCAGCAACGCACTGGGTGTCATGAATAAAGACAAGGGTTATACCGGTTACGGATCGGGAATCCTGAACATACAGAAACTGGCTGATGAGCTTTTAAATCCGGACAGCTTCACGCGTAGCTTGCTGGAACCGGAAACAACCGGCGACCTGGAGTCCCTCGATGCCGTTTGTGTTGCCGAGATCAAATCAATGGTCGCCAAAGCGCCGCGGATGACGTTTGGCAATACCAGGCTGACCGCCGGCGAGGTCTCCATGCGCTACGACCTGGAAATTGAGAACTCACTGGCAAGCGGCCTGGCCGCGCTGGTATCCGATATTCCTTCCGCCGCCGCGGGCGATTACCTGATGTCTGCATCGTTGGCGATCAGAGTCGGCAAATTACGTGAGTTCGTGCTTGAAAAGGCCACGGCCCTGGCTGCAAGTCCCTATCAATGTGCGAAGATGCAGCAATTGAATGATCAGGCCGCGCAACTGGCGACCCAACTCAATATCCCCATGCCG
>DATCZY010000238.1:0-3799 GCA_036525655.1 Lysobacterales bacterium
AGGCGATCGGCCAGAAGCTGGATGCGACACCGCTTAACGGCGATGAAAAACCCGAACTTGCCGGCGGCCGTATCCGTGTAGACGCAACGCAACGCACCAGCCTGCCGGACGTTTGGGCCGGCGGTGACTGCACGGCGGGCCGGGACCTGACCGTAACCGCGGTGCAGGATGGCAAAATCGCCGCCCTGAGCATTGACGAGTATCTGAACCATGGCTGACCTTCGCTGCAAAATTGCCGGTGTTTCCTCACCCAATCCCTTCTGGCTGGCGTCCGCGCCGCCGACCGACAAACGCTACAACGTCGAACGCGCCTTCGAGGCCGGTTGGGGCGGTGTGGTCTGGAAAACGCTCGGCGAGGAAGGCCCGCCGGTGGTCAATGTCAGTTCGCGTTATGGTTCGGTGGACTTCAACGGCCAGCGCATGATGGGCCTCAACAACATCGAACTGATCACCGACCGGCCGCTACAGGTCAACCTGGATGAAATCACGGCGGTCAAAAAGGCCTGGCCCGACCGGGCGCTGGTGGTCTCATTGATGGTGCCGTGCACCGAGCAGGCCTGGAAAAACATCCTGCACAAGGTCGAGCAGACCGGCTGCGACGGTGTTGAACTAAATTTCGGCTGCCCGCATGGCATGAGTGAACGTGGCATGGGCGCCGCCGTCGGCCAGGTTCCGGAATACATCCAGGAAGTCACCGAGTGGTGCAAGATACACACGAGCCTGCCGGTTTTCGTCAAGCTGACGCCGAACATTTCCGATATCCGCCGACCCGCCCGCGCGGCCTTCGACGGCGGCGCCGATGCGGTATCACTGATCAACACGATCAATTCGATCGTTTCCATCGACCTCGACATCATGGCGCCTACACCGACCGTGGCCGGCAAAGGTGTGCACGGCGGTTACTGCGGACCGGCGGTCAAACCCATTGCGCTGAGCATGGTGTCTGAAATCGCACGCGATCCACACACCCGCAACCTGCCCATTTCAGGTATCGGCGGTATCAGCAACTGGCGCGATGCTGCGGAATACATATCGCTGGGATGCGGCAGCGTACAAATCTGTACGGCGGCGATGCGCTACGGCTTCCGCATCATCGACGACCTGGTGGACGGTCTCAACAACTGGATGGACGAAAAAGGCTACACCACCCTGGAGGATTTCCGCGGCGCGGCGATTCCGAATGTCACCGACTGGCAATATCTCGACCTGAACTACAAGACCATCGCCGCCATCGATCAGGATAAATGCATCGAGTGCGGTCTTTGCCACATCACCTGTGAAGACACGTCACACCAGGCCATCAAGGCGGAAAAACACGCAGATGGCAAACGCATCTACACTGTCATCGACGAGGAATGCGTCGGCTGCAACCTGTGCTACCTGGTTTGCCCGGTACCCAAATGCATCACGATGAACGAGGTGGACAACGGCCTGCCCTACCTGAACTGGACCGAGCACCCGAATAACCCGATGAAGTAGCCGCCAGACCCGGGGTCGCACACAGACATGGGGTCAGAGTAAAGGGACAGAGTCATGACTCTGTCCCTTTACTCTGACCCCGAAATTCATGACCCCGGGGTTCCTCTGACCACGGAATTCAGGCGTTGCGTATGGGCACCACCAGCACCGGCAGCTTCGACTTGCGGATGATACCGGCGGAGTAACTGCCGAGGAGCACGTCGTATACGGCGCCGTGGCCATGGGTGCCCACGACGATGAGTTCGGCAGCCAGGTTGTCGGCTTCCTTCAGCGTGGTTTCAACGGTCGGCCCCTGGATTAACAGCGCCGTGGCATCCAGGCCGTCACTACGGAGTTTGTCAGCGAGCGCCTGTACATCGCGGTGTTCGCGGCGAAACTCATTCGCGACCTGGGTACGCACCACTTCCGGACCGGCGTCGTAACCGACGAAATCCGGCTCAGGTTCAGCGGTATGAAGTATGTACACCTTCGCCCCCGTGAGTTTCGCGACCCTCCCCGCGGCTTCGACGACCTTTGCGGATGCCGGAGACAGATCTACAGCGACCAGTATGTTCATGGATTCCCTCCAACCGCCTCGCGGGCAGCAAGTTCGCGTTGCACCAGGCCATAAAAGGCTTCGGTAAACCGGTCGGCCTCGCTGGCGGTCATATGAGACCATTCGGGCAGCCAGTAACCCTGCATTTCCTCGTGATCCTGGAAGTGTAGTCCCAGCGCGCCGGTCTGCTCAAGCAATACATCCCAGGTCAGTTCACGCGGCGCAATATCGACTTCGTCGATCGCATAATGACCTTCGTAAGGCATTTGCACAAAAATGACTTCGGCACCTCTTGCCTGCAGTTTTTTGGTGGCGGCAACCGCGCGTTCGATTTGCTTCGCGCGGGATTCGAGGAGTTTTTGCTGCACCGGTTCCGGCAGTTCGGCAAACGGCTTCCAATTCTGCGCCCATATTTGCCGCGCCAGATCGCGGTAGCTCCCGTCGTATTCCAGCTTGTCCCACATACGGGTATTCCTGTCGCGCTCCATGTTGGAGAGCTTGCGCACGTCGAGCTTGAATTCCACGCCCTGGCGCTTTGGCAGTGGTTGCCGCCGCAGAATAGTGGGAAGAGCGAAATCAAAATTGTAAAAGGCAAGATAGGGCTCGGCCAATAGCGAAACCCTGTAACCAAACCATTGGGTCGGTGACTCCGTTTGGTAGCGGTCGATGGCTGGACGACGGTATTCATAACCTGAAAAGAAAAGACCCGGGGCCACGCCGACAATGACCTTGCCGGTGAAGTCCGCGTCATCTGCAAGCCCCTCGAGCACTGCCACCGGGGCGGTTCCCTCCAGTGCCAGTTGCAGCGGGCGCCGCTTGTCGAGGCGCTCCCATACCGCAAGTTGCATATCGAACAATACACGCGAAGAACCGGTGAATACCCAACCGTCACCGGCACCGTTGTTGATACGCCGGCGCTGCTCCACCCACTGGCTATCGGAATTACGGTAGGAAGGCGTGACACCCTGGCTACGCACCCAGGCCTCCCAGGCGCCCACCAGTATCAATGCGACCAGCAGGGCCAGCCAGGCGCTGCGGCCCAATGGCGGAACGGGGCGCTCAAATACGATCTCTTGTTTTGAGCCGGACATGTCAGAACTGGAAGTAGATGAAGGCACTGCTTTGCCCCTGTGTAATGATGATAAGCCACAACATGACGCCCCAGGCGCCGGCCAGCAGCCAGCGTGGCAGGGCGGCAGCCACCTCGTGTAAATAGCGGTTACGCATAAACCAGTGGATAACCAGCATCGCCACGGTCACACCGGTCACCTGCAGCACGTCGATCATGGGCAATACTTTTTTGCCATCCATGTTGAAGGTCAGCATGGTATCGATCATGCGCCAGGCGGTGGCGAAATCCTGCGCGCGGAAAAACACCCAGGTGATGTTGACGAGGAAATAGGTGATCAGCGCCAGCAATAGGCGCGGACCCCAGCGCTTCCAGAGCCCGGCACGGCCGAAACGCGCAGCCAGCCAGCGCTCGGCCGCCAGGAAGGCGCCATGCAAAGCGCCCCAGACCACGAAGGTCCAGGATGCGCCGTGCCACAGCCCACCCAGCACCATGGTGGTCATCAGGTTGGCGTAGGTGCGCAGGTTGCCCTTGCGGTTGCCGCCCAGCGGAATGTACAGGTAATCGCGCAACCACGAGGACAGGGAGATATGCCAGCGCCGCCAGAAATCGGAAAAACCCACCGCCGCATAAGGAAAACGGAAGTTGTCCGGCAACGAGAAGCCAAGACACAGGGCAACGCCGATTGCGGTGGTTGAATAACCGGCAAAATCGCA
>DATCZY010000239.1:0-2779 GCA_036525655.1 Lysobacterales bacterium
TCATGACGGCCTCGTACAAGAGTTTGCCGATACCCGGCCGGGAAAACACGATTTCGGTAAACAGAGCGCCGGATAACATGGCGCCGATGCCGAGACCGAGAATGGTGACGCTGGGGAGAATCGCAATGCGCAGTGCGTAGCGTCCGATCACTACGCGCTCGGGCAGGCCAAACGCGCGTGCCGTGCGGATGTGATTTTCTTCCATGACCTCGAGCATCGAGGCGCGCACCAGGCGTGCGATATAACCGATCCAGCCCAGCCCCAGCGCCATCGCCGGCAGCACCAGGTGCATGGCCTGGTCGCGCAGGTTGCCGCTTTCGCCGGCGCCGATGGCGGGGAACCAGCGTAGTTTCACCGACAAAAACAACAACGCGTACAGGGCGATTACAAATGAGGGTATGGCGATAAAAGCGACCGACAGCACCGCCGTCAACCGGTCCAGCCACGAGCCCCTCCTTATCGCAGAAAAACAGCCCAGCGGCACACCCAGCAGGGTGGCGGCGGAGATGGCCGCAAAAACCAGCATCAAGGTGAATGGCAATTGCTCAAAAACGATATCGGCTACCTGCCGGCGGCTGAACGGATCCTGGCCGAGGTCGCCGTGCGCGACATTGCCGAGGAAGCGCCCCAATTGAACGACCACGGGCTTGTCCAGGCCCATGCGTTCATTCAGTTCAGCGCGAAGTTCGGGTGTCGCCCGCGGCCCCAGGATCACGCTTGCCGGGTCGCCGGGAATCAGGTGGATCATGCCGAATAGCAACGATACCGACAGCACCACGATCAGTGTTGAAAGGGCCAGTCGCCGGATGATAAAAGACAGCATCCGCTTCAGGTTTTGTCCGGGCCGGACAAGGTGAAGTCACGGTATATCGGAAAGCCGTCGGCGCGATAGGCGGGCTGCATCCAAAGGCGCGACAGCATGGCCTCGACGCCATGGGCGAGGAAGCGGTAACAACCGGAATCTTCCATCAGGTGCTGCATGTGCTGGTAAATCCGGTCGCGCTCCTGTTCGTCGGACAAGGCCAGGGCGACGTCGTGCAGCCGGTCAAACTCGGCATTGCTGAAGCGCTCCCAATTCCAGATCCCGACCTGCTTGCTGGTAAACCACACGGTTGCGTAATAGGGGTCGCCCAGCATCGAAAAGCTCTGCAGGAAAATTTGCAGGTCTTGCCAGCGGTCGCCGGCAGATTCCATACCGGTGGTTACATAGGTCGCGTTGTCCTGTGGCTGCAATTCCACCTCGATACCAACCTGTTTCAATGACCACTGGACGACGAGGCCGATGGTCATCTCCAACGAATCGGCGTTTAGCGCCAGCGTCAGCTTCAGCGGCAGCTCGACCCCGGCTTCGCGTAATAACTCACGCGCCTTGAGCCGGTCGCCCTCGGGCGGGATATCGGCTTTTTCGCGGTGGCCGATGAGGCTTGGTGCGATGATGCCGGTGGCGGGCTTCGCCAGGCCAAACCAGGCCGCTTCGATGACAGCCCCGACATCGATAGCATACTGCACCGCGCGGCGCACACGTATGTCCCGGAGTTTCGGGTGGTCCTGGTTGAGGCCAATCCAGTAATAACGCAGCGAGCCCATGATGTCCAAACGGCTTTGGGGTGGCATATGACGTTGAAACACTTCCACCGACTCCACCGATACCTGGGCACAGTCCAGCTCACCGGCTTCATATGCCAGTTCGGACGCTTTCTTGTCGGTCATTGCGTAGATGTGGATTTCCCGGAATGCGGCCGGCTCTCCTCCCCACACCGGGCTGCGTTCCAGCACGGTCTTGCGCTGAGCCTGCCAACTGACGAAGCGGTAAGGCCCGGAGCACGACGGCGGCTCGATACGGTACTGTCCGCCGACCGATTCCAGCGCCTTCTTCGAGAGAATAGCGCCAACCCCGGCGCACAGGCCGATGGGTATGAGCGCCGCATAGGGTGACTTGAGCACGATGGTGCCCGAGTAGCGGTCGTGGACATCGACGTGGCTGAGTGTTCCCAGGTCGCCGGCGTTGGGTGAATTCATCGCCGGGTCGATAATGCGTTCCAGCGAAATCTTCACGTCCTCTGCGGTCATTTCGCCAAAACCCTTGTCGTGCTCGATGCCGGGGTGCAGGCGGAATGCGTAATGGGTGTCGTCCAGCCGTTCAAAATATTCGGCTGCATCCAGCTGCCAGCGAAATTTTTCACCCGCCGTGAAGCGCACAAGCCGCCTGTGAATGGCGTCGCCGACGAGGAATTCCGCACCGGATAACATCGACACCGGATCCAACGAGGTGAGATCGGCGTAGTTACGAATGTGCAGGGTGTCATTTTCGACCGACCACGTGATACCCGGCAGGCCCGCGGTGGCGAAACCGAGACCGGCGAGGCCGGACCTGCGCAGAAATTCGCGCCGGCTTTCCATCAAGCCTTTTTGTGTTCTGGTTTTCTCGTTGTTATTCAGACTAGATTCCGGGGTATTTTATGGTTGAAATTTTTCTCAAAAATGCACTCCTTACCCACCATCGCGCGCCACGTCGCCTTGACGTAATAGTGGTCGCAGGTCGAGGTCATCTCGTAATGGCCGCTGAGGCCGGTCGCGATATCACCCATCTGCATCTTGACAGCATGGTCCGTGACCGATTTCGCCGAGTTGGGGTCATCCGGGCGAATGCTTAACAACTGGTCCACGGTGAAATCGATTTTGGTTTCGCACGAGTGGTAAAAATAGTGCCCGTAGTCGGTGCTGGTCCTGGTCTGCTGTTCACCCGTGAGGCTGTCCACCACGATGCTTTTGCTCGACT
>DATCZY010000240.1:0-5122 GCA_036525655.1 Lysobacterales bacterium
GGTCAATATCGGTGATGTCCAACGCGTAGGCGACCAGTGACCCGGCGCCCGATCCACGTCCGGGGCCTACCGGGATGTCATTTTTTTTCGCCCAGCGGATAAAATCTGCAACGATCAGGAAATACCCCGGGAACCCCATGCCATTGATGACTTTGAGCTCGAGTTCCAGGCGCTCACGATAATCATCATCGGTAAACGCGTGTGCAGCGCCGTGTTTATTCAGGCGTGTGGCGAGTCCCTTCAGCGATGCTTTTTTAAGGAACTCCTCTACGCTCTCGCCACCGGGGGTTGGAAACGCCGGCAGATAGTACTTGCCGAACTTCAATTCCAGGTTGCACCGCTTTGCCAATTCGGCTGCATTTTCGATGGCTTCCGGCAAATCGGCAAACAGGCTGGCCATCTCTTCCGGGCTCTTGAGGTATTGCTCCTCTGAGTAGCGAATCTCCCGGCGCTTGTCAGAGAGCATACGGCCATCGTGGATGCAGACGCGGGCTTCGTGTGCCGAGAAATCGCCACGCTCGAGAAACCTCACGTCATTGCTGGCAACTACCGGCAGGCCCAGCTCCGAGGCCAGTTGCAGGGCATGGCGCTCGTAACGCGGTTCCTGTTCGCGACGCGTGCGCTGGATTTCCATGTAGAAACGGCCGGGGAAGTCTTTCATCCAGCCGCGGGCCAACAGACGCGCCTTGTTGGGGTGTTGATTGATCAGGGCCTGCCCGACGTCACCTTCACGACCACTGGATAAAGCGATCAGACCGGATGACTGCCCGGTAATCCAGTCGCGCCTGAGGATGGGTTTGCCATGATGCTGGCCTTCCTGGTAGCCCCTGCTGAGTAAACGGCACAGGTTCAGATAGCCCTCATTGTTTTGGCACAACAGCACCAGCCGGTTGACGTGATCGGGATCGTCCGGGTGGCTGACGAGTACATCTGCACCGGCAATGGGCTTGACGCCTGCAGCCACGGCTGCCCGGTAAAACTTGACCAGGCCAAACATATTGGACTGGTCGGTCAGGGCAACGGCCGGCATCCCCAGTTCCTTCACGCGTTCGACGAGCTGTTTTAAACGCAGGGTACTGTCAACCAGTGAGAATTCAGAATGCAGGTGAAGGTGTACAAAGGCTTGGGGCATGGATTCTGTCTTGTCTGGAAGTGGCTGATTAACGACTTCCATTATGACCTTGAGGCGTTGGTGGTGGAAGGATATTTTTATGGGAAATTAATTTCGACAAGAACCGGCAGCCCGCAAAGACGTACCGGTGGTCGTGTCCGGACTGAAACACCGCATGAATATAAACCCTGTCCCGCCTGTGCCGGTGCAGGCATTCTTTATCACCCGTGCGAATTCCTGCGCATAAATCGATTCGGCGTCACCTGAATTTGTTTCTCGGTACGCAATTTCCGGCAGTAAAATGTTGAGAAACATGTCCTGCATGTGGTATCTTGCGCGCCCCTGATGATTGCTTGTCAGGCTTGGTTTATTTGGGGGCGCGTAGCTCAGCGGTAGAGCACTGCCTTGACATGGCAGTGGTCACTGGTTCGATCCCAGTCGTGCCCACCATCTTCCCCCTGCTTTTTTATAACCTTTTCAAGTCAAAAGAGTAGGATGCACCGGCATTCGCGCGTACAATAGCAGGATGAATTTGCAGAGACGAACGACCTGTTAAGGTAGATGAGACGGGCAGAGTGCACCTCGAGGGACGCTTTGCGTCCCTTGTTCGTTTTGAGTCGATGATGTTTGAGAGATTGAAATGCCTTTAATTACGCTTCCGGACGGTAGCCAGCGACAATTTGAAAAACCAGTCACGGTGATGGCTGTAGCGACCGATATCGGTCCTGGTCTGGCCAAGGCAACGTTGGCAGGCGAAGTCGACGGTAGTCTGGTAGATGCCTCTCATGTTATTGAGCACGATGCTGCATTGCGCATCATCACTGCAAAGGATGCAGAGGGACTCGATATCATCCGGCACTCCACCGCGCATTTGCTTGCGCAGGCGGTGCAGCGGGTTTTCCCCGAGGCGCAGGTCACCATCGGCCCGGTCATCGAAAATGGTTTTTACTATGATTTCGCCTATCCGCCCGGCTTCACGCCGGAAGACCTGGAAAAAATCGAAAGCGAAATGCAGCGCATCGTCGATGCCGCTTTGCCGCTAAGCCGAACCGTCAAATCGCGCGATGAAGCGGTTGAGTTTTTCCGCCAGAAGGGTGAGGAATACAAGGCGCAGATTATCGAGTCCATACCCGAAGGCGAAGACCTGTCGTTGTATGAGCAGGGTGAGTTCATTGACCTTTGCCGTGGCCCGCACGTGCCCAGTACGTCGCACCTTGGGCAGTTCAAGCTTACCAAGCTGGCGGGCGCCTACTGGCGCGGCGACAGCAAGAATGAAATGCTTCAGCGTATATACGGTACCGCTTGGACCAGCAAAAAAGAGCTCGAAACCTACCTGCATAACCTCGAAGAAGCGGAAAAACGCGATCACCGCCGCATCGGCCGGCAACTGGACCTGTTCCATTTTCAGGAAGAAGCTCCCGGGATGGTTTTCTGGCATGACCACGGTTGGATTATCTATACCGAGGTCAAGAAATATATCCGCCAGCGGCTGCGCAAGGCCGGCTACCAGGAAGTCAACACACCTGAAATCGTAGATATCAGCCTGTGGCAAAGGTCCGGTCATGCCGACAAGTTCATCGAGAACATGTTTCTAACCGGTTCGGAAGACCGCAGTTTTGCGATCAAACCGATGAACTGTCCCTGCCATATACAGATTTTTAACCAGGGTTTGACCAGCTATCGTGATTTACCCCTGAGGATGTCGGAGTTCGGATCCTGTCATCGCAATGAAGCATCCGGTGCTTTGCATGGATTGATGCGGGTCAGGGGTTTCACCCAGGATGATGCGCATATTTTCTGCACACCCGAGCAGGTACAGCGCGAAGCCCATGCGTTTCTGGAGCTGCTCTACAGCGTTTACCGCGATTTTGGTTTTGAAGAGGTGATGGTCGAGCTATCGACCCGCCCGGAAAAACGCATCGGTGATGACGCATTGTGGGACCAGGCAGAGACCGCGTTGGCGGCGGCACTCGAGGCCACGGGTATCGAGTACAAGGAAAACCCCGGCGACGGCGCGTTTTACGGGCCGAAGATTGATTTTTCCCTGCGCGATACCATCGGCAGGGTATGGCAATGCGGCACCCTGCAGTTGGACTTCAATATGCCCGGACGTCTCGGTGCCGAATATGTAGCCGAGGACGGCTCGCGCCAGACACCGGTGATGTTGCACCGCGCGATCCTCGGATCACTCGAGCGATTCATAGGAATCCTGATCGAAAACTATGCCGGTAAGATGCCCGTTTGGCTATCACCGGTGCAGGCCGTGGTGCTCAATATCACCGACCGTCAGGATGAAAGATGCAAAGAAATTGCCGAATCCCTTGAAAATCAAGGATTACGGGTCGATTTAGACTTGAGAAATGAGAAGATCGGCTTTAAAATCCGCGCTCACACTTTGGACAGGGTTCCATACCTGCTCGTAGTTGGCGATCGGGAAGTCGAAGAGGGCACTGTAGCCGTGCGTACCCGGGAAGGTGAGAACCTGGGCAGTATGGAAGTGGACGCCTTTGTCCGGTTGCTTAGAAGTGAAGTGGACCGGCGTGGCAAATTAGATGACTAACAGGAGAATTTAACATCGCATCCAAAAAAGAAACGCGGCGCAACGGGGAAATTATCGCGCCGCAGATCAGGGTAATTGATCAAGATGGTGAACAAGCAGGTGTCATGACGGTGCCAAAGGCGATCGAAATGGCAAAGGCAGAGGGACTGGATCTCGTCGAGATTGCCCCGAATGCGGAACCGCCTGTTTGCCGGATCATGGATTTTGGCAAGTACCGGTTTGAATTGGCCAAGAAAGGACAGGCGTCGAAAAAGAAGCAGAAAGTCACGCATGTCAAGGAAGTTAAATTCCGACCGGGAACCGAAGCAGCCGACTACCAGGTCAAGATGCGAATGGTGCGCCGTTTCCTGGAGGCAGGTGACAAGGTTAAGGTCACATTGAGGTTCCGGGGGCGCGAAATGGCGCACCAGGAACTCGGAGCAGAAATGCTCAAGCGGGTCCGGGATGACCTGATAGACGAAGCCATTATCGAGCAGATGCCGAAAATGGAAGGTCGTCAGATGACGATGATGATCAACGGTAAGAAGACCTGATCAAACAGTTTTTAGTAACGTGGCCGTAATAGTGCGGCCACTTTTTGAAGAAGCGTAACCGAGCAAATGGTAAAGAGCTGGAAAAACTTCCCAGCCGCTTGAGTAACGCATAAAACAGGCCGTTAATGGCCACCAGGAGTAAACCATGCCCAAGATGAAAACCAATCGGGGTGCGGCCAAACGTTTTAAGAAAACCGCTTCAGGTAATTTTAAACGTGGGTTTGCATTCAAAAGTCATATTCTGACCAAGATGAGTACCAAGCGTAAGCGCAATTTGCGTGGTACGGATACTATTGATTCAGCCGACAAGAAAGCGGTTAAACGCTTACTGCCGTACGCATAACAGGAGACTCAGAAAATGGCCAGAGTAAAACGTGGTGTCGTTGCACATGCACGGCATAAAAAAGTATTAAAGCAGGCAAAAGGTTATTACGGAGCCCGTCGCAAGGTTTACCGTGTTGCCAAACAGGCGGTTATCAAAGCGGGTCAATACGCTTATCGTGACCGTCGTGTGCGCAAACGCATGTTCCGCAGCCTGTGGATCGTTCGTATCAACGCCGCTTCACGGCAATACGATATGTCATACAGCCGCTTCATGGATGGTCTGAACAAGGCCGGCATCGAAGTCGACCGCAAGGTGTTGGCTGACCTCGCAGTACACGACATCGCAGCATTCGGCGCTCTTGCTGAGAAAGCCAAAGCCAGCCTCGTCTGAAGTCACAACACACGGGCAACCCACCGGGTTGCCCGTGTTCGTTGAAATAGTATTCAGGAAGGGCAGGGGCCTTTCCGATTGGGATTGTAACGGTGGAATCGGTTAAGCAAATACTCGAGCAGGCACTGGCGGAAATCAACGCCAGTGATGAATTGTCCCTTCTGGATGATTTACGTGTCCGTTACCTGGGCAAAAAAGGTGAA
>DATCZY010000241.1:0-6552 GCA_036525655.1 Lysobacterales bacterium
AGGCCAACGATGGCAAAAATACCCGCCTGCTGAACCTCGGCAAGGTAAGCTGTTTTCTCACCGAGATTTGCCGTTACGGTTACCGTCAAAACTACCTCGTGTACACCTTCAGCGAGATTTTCGACTTTCTGGGAAAGATTCAATTTGATCTCAACCTGTCCGTCTTCCTGGAAAATCTGGGGTGCATTGGGAAGCTCGAAAGACACATCTTTTACGTATAGCTTCTGCAACTGGAATTGCGCTTGCTGCTGTTCTTGGGTTGCTGTGCCCTGATTCTGTTCTTCTGCCATGATCATATTTCTCTTTGCTTATGAATAGTTAGTGCCACTCACCCGATGATGAAATGACAAGGAAAATTATCTCATTACGCCATCTGTATGACCAGACGGCCTTTTACTTACTTACGTGCGAGCGGATACTGATCGGCCACCCACTGGGTCACTCCACCCTTGAGAACAGCTACATCAGTGGCGCCCAGTTTAACCAGCTTCGCTGCCGCGAGGTGGGCAGTCTGGCCATTTTTGCACACCACGAGGACCGGTCCGGATTTTATTTTCGCAATTTCCGGGTCGGTTTCGGTGAAGCGTGACAAGACCATGTGTTTCGCGCCTGACAGATGCCCTTTTGAAAAATCAGCGGCGCTCGAGATGTCAACAATCGAGGTGTTCCCCTGGTTTATTTGCTGTACTGCCTGGAGCGGTGTTATCTCTGCGTAACCCCGGGTTCGCCGGCTGATCTCCGTCCAGATAAGCAGCAGGACAATCGCGGCAAAACCCGCCACCAGCATGCCATGATTACCCGCAAATTCAATCACTTGTCCCACGTTTTGGTCTCCTGTAGATCATTGGTGGTTTGCATAGAAGCTTTGTTCCAATCATTTCAACTCTTAAAACAGGGCGCAAAATAATCTTTTTCGCTTTACCGCCGAATCGACCGTATTTAACCTGCGGCTGTTCTTATGTTGTGAAATAATATGCTCACAGCAATACCGGTTTTCGAGTCACGCATTCGCGGTGTCCATTAACTCCAGCGCGCGCCTGAGTCATGTTGTGGCACAGGTGTTACTTTGCAAGAGTCACTCGCAAAATTTTACCCGGATACAACTAAACGACTACCGGATTGCGGTGTAAAAGAGTTACCGAACCAATGGTATCGAAGTACAATTTTTGCCTGTTAACCATGGAAGATCAATGACAGAAAAAGAAACACGACATGCCGTAAACACCCATCCAGCGAAACCATTGGTATTAATGATACTGGATGGTTGGGGCTGCCGGAAGGACGCTGCTGATAATGCCATCAGCCAGGCCCGGACGCCTTGCTGGGATAAGTTACTTCAACTGGGTGTAAGTACAACCATAAAAACTTCCGGTGAATTCGTCGGGTTACCTGCCGGGCAGATGGGCAATTCTGAAGTCGGACACATGAATATTGGTGCGGGACGTGTTGTCTTCCAAAACTTAACCCGGATCAGTAACGCCATCGAAGACGGCAGCTTTTCAGGTAACCCGGCACTTGTAAAAGCGGTCGCGGCAAGCCGCAATCCGGACTCAACACTGCATATCATGGGATTGTTGTCTCCCGGCGGAGTACACAGTCACGAGGATCACTTTATCGCCATGGTGCAAACGGCCGCGGCCCAGGGCGCATCTAAAATCCGGGTTCATGCGTTTCTCGACGGACGGGACACGCCTCCCCGCAGCGCAGCACCCTCGATCCAAAAAATGCAGGACTGCCTGAATGGACTAGCCGACGCTGCCTTTGGCAGTGTATGTGGTCGCTACTACGCGATGGATCGTGACAAACGCTGGGACCGGGTTGAAAAAGCCTGGAATGTGCTGGTTAACGGCAGGGGTATGTTCCACTACGATGACGCCGCCACGGCGCTTCAGCGTGCCTATGACCGCGATGAGGATGATGAATTCGTGAGCCCTACAGCCATCAGCTCGTATACGGGCATGAGTGATGGTGATGCGGTTATTTTTATCAACTTCAGGGCAGACAGGGCCAGGGAAATCAGCCAGGCATTCCTGCAACCGGACTTTACTGGCTTTGAGAGAGAAGCACCCAGACTTTCAACCTTTGTATGCATGACCCAGTACCTGGACAACCTCCCCGCTGAAGTCGCCTACCCCTCTGAACACTTCACGGGTCTGCTGGGACAGGTGCTCTCTGAGCAAGGCTTGTCGCAACTGCGGATCGCTGAGACCGAGAAGTACGCACATGTGACTTTCTTTTTCAACGGCGGCGAAGAAGAACCCTTCGCAGGGGAACATCGAATACTCGTGCCCTCACCTGATGTAGCCACCTATGACCTCAAGCCGGAAATGAGCGTTGAAAAATTATCAGACGAACTCGACAGAGCTATCCGCGGCGGCAAATTTGACGTCATCATCTGTAACGTGGCCAATCCCGATATGGTCGGACATACGGGCATCATGAAAGCGGCCATCGCGGCGGTGGAAGCAGTGGACCACTGCCTGGGTGTTGTGCGCGCGGCCGTAGATGCAGTCCATGGCGAGTTACTCATCACCGCAGACCATGGCAACATTGAGCAGATGAGAGACTACGAAACCGGTCAAAGCCATACGGCGCACACAACCAACCCCGTGCCGTTTGTTTACTACGGTCGCAAGGCCAGGGCCAGGTCAGGAGGCGCACTCAGAGATATCGCACCGACAATGTTGTACCTGTTAGCACTGGAACAACCCGGTGAGATGACAGGGCACTCATTGCTCGAGTTGAGTGACAGTTCGTCAGCAGAGGATTGAGTGCTCGGTGCCCGGCAGGCAACACACATTACCTGGTTTCGCAGCCTGGCTGATATTTTTCTGCGTAGCCTGCCAGGCAGAAGAAGGTCTTTCGAAAACCGAGGCTGAAACCCGTCTCAAACAACTGAAAACAGAGATAAGCTCATTACACAATGAGCTGGATCGCACACGCGCGGCGCTTTCCGGTGAACAGAAGTTGCTCAAGGCGGCCGACCTTGAAATCCAGGCAAGCGCATTGGAGTTACGTAAACTCGAATCGACACGGCAGGCACATGAACGCGAACTTTCGATTCTCGATGCCGAACGCCTGGATTACCTCGACAGCCTCGAAAAGCGGCGCGAGCTACTCTCACAACAGATCATGGCGGCATACCGGCTCGGCCGGGAATCAAGGTTAAAACTCGTTCTAAACCAGGACAGTCCCGCGCTCCTGTCCAGGATGCTGGCCTATTACGACTACTTCAGCCGTTCACAAGCTGATCAGATCAATGAACTGAGACAGGTCTTGCAGACCCTCGACCAGATGCAGGCAAAAATCGACGTGGAACTGTCTGCACTCGACGAGGTTCAAAAGAGCAGACAGGCCGTGCTGGATGAAATGACTGATCAACGCAATCAACGCCAGGCAGTTATTGAGAAATTGTCCAGCCGGATAGATACAGATGAAAACCGGCTCGCGGAATTACAGCAAAACAGGCAGTATTTGGAGGCGTTGCTGGCAAAGCTTTCGGATGCCCTGGCGGACATACCGTCTGAACTCGGCCAACAAAACGGCCTGCTTGAACTGAAGGGGAAGATGCCAATACCGGTCCGGGGCCGTGTAAAACACGCATTTGGTCAACCCAGAACCGCCGGATTGCGCTGGCAGGGCTGGTTAATCGACGCTGACACGGGAAGCGAGGTCAAGCCCGTCGCATATGGGCGAGTGGCATATTCGGACTGGCTAAGAGGTTATGGTCTGCTTATGATCATAGACCATGGCGACGGTTTTATGAGTCTTTATGCCAACAATGAAAGCCTGTTACGCGAGGTGGGGGACTGGGTGGAACCCGGCAGCAGCATCAGCACGGTTGGCAACAGCCCGGTCAATGGTAACGGCTTGTATTTTGAAATACGCAAAGACGGCAAGGCCATGGACCCAGCGGTTTGGCTAAAACGCTAGTGAATTTATGAACGGAACACGGCAAACAAACATGATACGAATAAGCAGAAGGGTGATACTGGCATTGTTACTGGCGCCCGTCCTGGCAGCGGCAGCCGAATCGGATGATGCGCCAACCCGGGCACAACTTTCACTGGATGATCTGCGTACCTTTACCGACGTGTTCAACCAGGTTCGCAATAATTTTGTGGAAGAACTGGATGATCACACGCTTTTGAACGCCGCTATTCGGGGCATGTTGTCAGAGCTCGACCCCCACTCATCCTACATGGAGGCAGATGAATTCCGCCAGCTTGATGACGATTCCCGCGGCCGCTATAGCGGCATAGGTGTGGAAGTCATCGTTCAAAACAACCAGATCAAGATCACTTACGTCATAGATGGCGGAGCGGCGGACAAGGCCGGGATAGTCGCCGGAGATATTGTCACTTCAATCGACCAGGTGGACTTGCGCAAGCAGAACCTGCAACACGCCATCGACAGCTTACGGGGTGAAGCGGGCAGCACGGTGGAAATCACGGTTAAACATGTGAATGGAGAAGTCTCCAATGTTGAATTGGTGCGGGGCTTCGTCGAAGTTGCCAGTGTATACAGCAGACCGGTAGACGGGGACTACGGCTATTTCCAGATCACCCACTTTACCCGCAAGACCGCCGATGAACTTCTGGAACAGATCGAATACATGCAGTCGAACCATGAGGGGCCATTAAGGGGTATGGTTCTCGATTTGCGCAATAATCCCGGTGGTGTACTGGTTCCAGCAGTGGCAATCGCTGATGGCTTTCTTGACGACGGATTGATCGTTACGACCCGCGGACGGGCAGAAAACCAACTGGAATACACAGCAAAACCGGGCCAGTGGCTGAAGGGCATCCCCATGGTTGTGCTGGTCGACCGCAGTTCGGCATCGGCTTCCGAAGTGCTGGCCGGCGCGTTGCAGGATCATGGGCGTGCTTTGATTGTCGGCGAAAAAACATTCGGCAAGGGATCGGTGCAATCCGTGCTGAATCTGCGTAACGGGTCTGGCATACGCCTGACGACGTCACGTTACTACACCCCAAGCGGACGATCGATACAGGCTGAAGGTATCCAGCCGGATGTGGAAATCACCGAGATTCAAATGGTCGAAAACGACGACCAACGCAAGAGGGAGGTCGATCTCGACAGGCATCTGACCAAAGAACCGGCGAAAGGACCCGTGATTTTCGGTTCCGAAGTCAGCGCTTCAGATGACTACGTGATGTATCAGGCTCTAATGCTGTTGAAGGCCGCCAGCATACTTTCTCCCCCGTCGGCGAGCACCAGCCCTTAATTGCGGGCTCTTTTCAGAGACGGTTGCGGCCACCCGGCTGGATAGGGAATGGCGTGACTTTTTCGCCGCTTTCCCGGTCTCGAATAACCGCAGGGCCTTTTTTTCTTACCTGTTCCACACGCAGCACGCTGTGCATGGGCAAATGCAGAATCTCAACTCCATCGAATTCATCCCGCATTTTTTCTTCGGTCGGGTCGACAACCAGTGAGTCCTGATCACCGAACTCCAGGCCTGAAACTTCAATAAAACCAAGCAGGCTACTCGTACAAACACCGCTGCAAAAAAGTTCGTACACCTTGCCATGGTTGAGAAATGCAACGCGAAACAGCTTTTCGTTATCCTTTTTGGACATGTTTTATCCCAATTTTATCTGTGCAGTTGCACGAACTAACAACGCAAATATTAACCCCAGCGCGAAACCCGCCATATGCGTCCACCAGGCCACTATCCCCGTTATGGGGCCTAAAACGGTATAAACCAACTGCAAGGTAAACCAGGAGCCGATCACGAGAAGCGCCGGCACCCGCGCGAACTGCAGGTAAAGCCCCAAAGGCAAGAGCATGCCTATGCGCCGGGACGGGAACATTCCAAGGTAAGCACCAACCACCGCCGAGATCGCGCCGCTGGCCCCGACGATGGGCGAGGTTAAATCCGGTAAACGCATCGCGACAAACAGGTTGGAAAGCGCACCGCCCAGCACGAAAACCAGCACCATGCCAAGGCCGCCCAGACGGCGCTCCAGGGGCATTCCGAAGACCCATAGATAGACCATGTTGCCCAAGAGATGCAGCCAGCTCGTGTGAATGAACAGCGCGCTTACCAGCGTCAAAAGCTGATAATCGGCCCATCCTGTGAACGGGCGATTGAAAATCGGCGCAAGCTGACTCGGCAGTACGCCACCCAACTCGAGCATCGCGTTTTGGGCAAGGGGCGTCACGCCGGAGTGCAGTAATTCGACACCCGTGCAAAAAAGAAAAAGGGTCAATGTCACCCAGGGGAAACGGGGTGACGATTTTGACCAGTTGGTGACAATGCCCGAGTCCATCGTCCAAAAACCGCCTTTTTGACGGCTATCTTTCTACCAGGAATTGATAAAGACGATAGCTGAATACAACACCGTCACGTCTGATTTCCTTGACCACGAGTCCGGGCTGGGCACTGTCACCCTCACCCAGACGCTGGCCGTTTATCAACACGAATCGGTCAGCAGGATCCGTTGCGTAAACCAGAACGCTGAATTTGATAACCGGTATGTCGGAACGCACCGCATCGGGCAGTTCCCAATAGCTGATGGGCGCGGGTTCACC
>DATCZY010000242.1:0-6308 GCA_036525655.1 Lysobacterales bacterium
ACGCTGGTCAATACGAGTCCTTTCAAGACACTCTCCTTAATCATTCAGTCCGCAAGCATACGCACAAATAGGCAGGAGAGACAGATATATGTCGATTAAACGGACTGTGCGGATATGGCGATGACCGAACCGGCTGCCGTACGTTGGTGATTGGTCAGAGCGACAACCACGATATAGCCGCCGATGCCACATAGACTCGCGCTATGGGGTAGAGTCAAATGATCATTTGAGGAAACAGGTGCGCCTCCGGTAAAATTCCTATCCGGGAAAGTCGGCAAATCGCCCCTGCTCATCACCGCTGCGGCCAGCGTGCTGGAGGTGTGACAACTGCTTTGGGATTTTCCAGATAACGCCACCCCAGGGGAATGTTGTTTTCACCCTGATCTGTTTAAGAAAGAATGGTGGTCGTGGATTTAAGCTTTTACCAAACCGAGGAAGCGTAATGAAAAACAATATTTTCCGGGTGATTTTGGCCTCTTTGATATTTGCGGTTTTCAGTAGTGTGTCCTTCGCTGCGGATGTTGTTTTGACACCTTTCGGGCAGAGTCCCGACGCCATGATGGTCAAGGTTGTATTGAAGAAACTCGGCGTTGACGCGCGGCTGGAAAAGCTGCTCCAGGCGGATGAACTTCAGGACGAGAAGGTCCTGATTACCGTGGTTGCAGGCAGCTCTAAAGGGCTGGGTGAAGCCGGCATCGACAAGGATGCAGAAATCGCTCGTATGCAAGCAGTGGCAGAAGCCGCCAGGGCCAAGGGCATGAAAATTATCGTCATGCATATCGGCGGGAAGGGGCGCCGCGGCAACCTGACCGATCTGTTTATCGTCGAGGCTGTTCCGATGGCTGATCAATTGATCGTTGTCGAAGGCGGTAACTATGATGGCCTGTTCACGCGCCTGGTGGAGGGCACCGATCTGCAAATACTGCCTGCCAGTTCTGTGCGCGAGACCGAGGCGCCGCTGCGGCAGGTGCTGGCGGAATGGGGCGTACTGTAAATCAGAAATAAGATACCGCTTCCCAAGCCGGCCACCTGTCCGAGTGCGTCGAATTGCTGCTGATTGAATGAGGGAATGTGACGTATGAAACGTACTGTCTCGCGGCTCTGCATCGGGATTTTCATGTTGTTGGCAACGTTCGCCGTACAGGCGGTCAGCGTCGCGCCGATTCTGCTGTCAAAACAGGGCATGGTTACCGCGGCCCATCCGCTGGCGGCCGCGGCCGGCGCTGAGATTCTCGAAAAAGGCGGCAACGCGGTCGATGCGGCCATCGCCGTGAGTTTCGCCCTCGGCGTGGTTGAACCCTATGCCTCCGGAATCGGCGGTGAGGGTTACATGGTCGTGGTGATGGCGGACGGCCGCGAGGTCGCGATCGATTTTCGCAGCACCGCCCCGGCGCTGGCCAACTACGCCAACCTGGACAAGGCGGGCAAGCTCAGCGAGATCAAATACACCCCCAAGGGTTACTGTATAGCCGGGGTGCCCGCGGGTATCGGCAAGGCGCTCGAACTGGCTAAACTGCCGCTTTCGGTGCTTGTCGCACCGGCGATCCGGCTTGCAGAAGAGGGCTTCGAAGTCAGTGATACCTTTGCCAGGGTGAACATGGACGCCTATGAAGTCCTGTCTGAAAATGCGCCCGAATTTTTGGATGATGGTTTGCCATGGGCAGCGGGCGCCACTTTCCGCAACCCGGCACTGGCCGCTACCCTGAAGATCATTGCCGGGAAGGGTGTCGATGCCTTCTACAACGGTGAACTGGCTGATAACCTCGATCGGTTCATGAAGGAAAAGGATGGCTGGGCGCGCAAGACCGATCTGCAGGCTTACCGTGCACTGGCGAAAACGCCGATCAAGGGCACCTACCGCGGTTACGAACTCAGCGTGCCGGGCAGTCCCGTGGGCGGCCCGCGTATCCTCGCCACGCTGAACATCCTCGAGCATTTCAATCTCGCGATGATGAGCTGGGATGACCCGCTGGCAATCCACATCATGCAGGAAGCCATGATCCTGACCTCACTGGATCAACGCCGCTGGATGGGCGACCCTGAAACCAACCCTTACATCCCTGAAAACGGTTATGTCAGCAAGGATTATGCCCGCCAGCGCATGATGCAGATCGACCTGTCAAAGGCCTCCGACCCCGCCACCTGGTACAGCCAGCGCGTCGGTGATCCCGGCCCCTATGAAAACGGTGAGCGCTACATCGATGTGATGCTCGAAGCGCGGCGCAAGGCGGTCATCGAGGGCACGACCGAGGATGTGCCGCCTTCGACCACCCACTTTTCAGTGGTCGACAAGGACGGCAACGCGGTGTCCTGGACGCAGACCATTTCCAGCTTTTTTGGGACCGGAAACCTGCTCGACGGGTATTTCCTGAATAATGAACTCGGCAATTTCAAGAGTGAACCCGAGCAGGACAGCCCGATCAACCTGGAGCCCGGACGCCGCCCGCGGACCACCATAGCCCCTCTGATCGTAAGAAAAGACGGCAAGGTGCGCTGGGTGATCGGTTCCCCCGGCGCCGGCCGCATCGGGTCAACCATCCTCGAAATACTGGTCAACGTGATCGATTTTGACATGAGCCTGGAGAACGCCATCAGGGCGCCCAAGTTCACCGGCTACGACGCTTACAAGGCGATCCAGCTGGAAGATGATTTTCCACCCAAGACCATCGAGTTCCTGCTGGAGATGGGCCACGAAGTGAAGCGTTACCCGTTCCCGGACCTGTATTTTGGTGGTCCGAATGCCATCGCGGTGGGCGAAGACGGTCTGTTGACCGGGGTTGGTTCGATCAGGCGCCTCGGTGGTGCGGCGGCGCCGCAAATGCAAAGTGAGAAAGGAACAGAATGAAAATAACCGGTACTTCAGTTTGGCGAGTCAGCATCCTGGTCTTGGTCTGCCTGCTGTTGCCGGCAAGCGCCTGGAGCAGGGACATCAGCCTGGATATACGGCCGGGCGCCGGGGTCACCGATCAGCGTAAACTGTCCGATTATTTTCCACCGCTGAAAGACACCAACCTGGATACGGATATATTCATTCTCGACAGCGGTAAACCGGGCGCCACGGCGCTGATGATCGGCGGAACCCACGGTAACGAGATCGCCGGGTCGGTCGCAGCCCTTGTGGCCCTGGAGAACAGCGTGGTCACCGCGGGCAAGCTGATCGTGATCCCCTATACCAACCGCAGTGCGCAATCCATGCGCGATACCCGCAACGGCATTGAGCCAAGGCTGCAGATTCAGTCCCGCGGCGGCGAACGCTTCCTGACCTACGGCGACCGGCGCACCGATCCCGCGGACCAGCAGGCCGCTGACCCGCAGGAGTATGTGAACCCGGGTGGATTCGTGCTGAAAAACGGCCAGGAATCACGCAATCTCAATCGCACCTATCCGGGCAAAGCGGATGGCACGGGCACCGAACAACTGGCCCATGCCATGATCACCCTGGTTAACCAGGAGCAGGTCGACTTCAGTCTAGACATGCACGAGGCCAATACGCCGGAGACCGACAAGCAGGACGACGGCGATTACACGCCGGGCGGCAACAAGCGCCTGTCCTATACCCTGGTGGCCCATCCACGCGGACTGGAAATGGCGGCCTATGCGCTGCTGGCGATGGAAGAGGATACCCGCATCAGCATGAAACTCGAGGAATCCAACCGGCAGTACCGTGGGCTGAGCCATCTCGAAATTGGCGATGCAACCAACTGCCTGTCGTTTTTGAGCGAAAGCCCCAATCCCGGGCAGGACCGCGGGCGCGCGGATGCGGATGTCATCGGCGATGAGAGCTACCCGCTGACACACCGGGCCGGCATGCACCTGCGCGTATTCAAGCACCTGGCCGATGCCTATGCCGACTACCATGGCAAGGCGCTCGCAATCGACAATCTGCCGGCGTATCAGGATCTGCTCGCCGGGGATATCGGCCGGTTTCTGAACTAGGGGCTAGCAACAGGATGGAATGGTTCTGGCCAGAAGGTTTTTACACCATCGTCATGGTGGGTGTTTTTGCGCTTGCTTCATTTGCGTTCAAACAGCCGATCGCCGTGGCGCTGGCCATCGCCGCCATTGCCGGTGCGCTGGTTTCGGGCAACGGTGTGCCGGTTGATCAGTTGATCGAGGGCTCATTCGGATACCTCGATACGATCCTGATCATCTTCAGCGCGATGATTTTTATGAAGACCGTGCAGCACACCGGTCTGATGGAGTCCGCGGCCGCATGGATGATCCGGAAGTTCCGCGACCTGCCTTTCCGGTTGACGATGGGGATTACCGGCTTGCTGATGCTGCCGGGTATGATCACCGGTTCCTCATCTGCAGCGGTCCTCACCTCCGGGGCGATCGTCACGCCGGCACTGCTCAAATTGGGTGTGCCGCCGGTGAAGGCCGCGGCGGCGATTGCCATGGCCGCGATTTACGGCATGACCGCGCCGCCGATCAATATTCCGGCCATGATCATCGGTGGTGGTATCGATATGCCCTACGTGGGTTTTGGTATCCCGTTGCTGATCTGCACGGTTCCGCTGGCGATCTTCACCGGGATGTTGCTGATTTTTCCATCCTTGAAACGCTCCGCGGATATAGGTTCAGGGAAAGATGCGGCGCTCGATGAAGAACTGGCGCGGATGGCCCGGGCGCCCCTGACAGCGCGGCTGATGCTGCCGTTTTTCACCCTGATCGTTTTGCTCGGAGGGGAACGCCTGTTCCCCGAATACGCACCGTCGCTGGGTATGCCGCTTTCATTTTTGCTCGCCGCGGCCAGCGGTCTTTTGACCGGGCGTCAATGGAAGCCGTTCGAGGCCGCGACCGAGGCGGTGCAGGCCGCGTTGCCGGTTGCCGGTATCCTCGTCGGTGTGGGTATGTTTATCCAGATCATGACACTGACCGGTGTCAGGGGCTTTTTCGTCGTATCCGCACTGGCGCTGCCGGAGTGGCTGCTGTATGTGGGTATCGCCACTTCCATGCCACTGTTCGGCGCGGTTTCCGCCTATGGTTCGGCCACGGTGCTGGGTGTGCCGTTTCTGTTGGCGCTGTTGGGTCGTGACGAGATCGTCGTCGGCTCGGCCCTCAGTTTGATTGCCGGTCTCGGCGACCTGATGCCGCCCACGGCGCTGGCCGGTTTGTTCGCCGCGCAGGTGGTGGGTGTCAAAAATTATTTTTCGGTGCTCAAGGTCTGTTTGGTGCCGGCGCTGGTCACGGCCGTGTGGGGCATTGTGATCATTCTCGGCGCTAACCTGTTCTGAGCAGGTTGGCGTAAACAGGAGTTGTTATGGATTTGAAGTGGGTTTACTGGGGGATTGACGTACTCGCCATCGTTTTGGTCGTGCGCAGCCTTTACCGTGAAAAATCCCTGCGTGAACAGTTCGTCGCCGCCATGGTCCTGGTCCCGCTGATCCTGCGGGCTTTTTTCATCAAGTAAAGAATGATCGATGTTTGAGAAGAGAAACAAGGCTACGGTTTACACGGCAACGGCGATTTTGCTCGCCGCGATAGCCGTTGCCGCGATCAGTGGCCGCAGTTACCTGAAGATGCGCTCGCCGGCCGCAGGTGTCGACCGGTTGGTGCCGCACGCGGGTTTCATCGAAAAGCAGTTGAGTGATTATTTCGAAGGCATCAAGGGCACGCCGGCGGATACTGCCGTCTACATCCAGGCAGGCGTCGAGCCGGGTGGCACGATGCTGGTGCTCGGCGGCACCCACGCCAACGAACCCGCGGGTGTTCTCGCCGCGGTGCTGATGCTGGAACGGGCGGATGTCAAACGCGGCCGCCTGATCATCATTCCCTACGCCAACATGATGGGCCGCTCACATACGTTTCCGCAGGATGCCCACCCGCAGACCTTCAGCTTTGAAACCGCTGACGGCAACACGCGGACCTTCCGTTACGGATCGCGCACGACCAACCCCGTCTACGAATGGCCCAATCCCGATATCTATATCCACCCGGCCTCCGGCCAGACCATGGCCGGGGTGGAACGCAGCAACCTGAACCGCGCGCACCCGGGCGTGGCGGACGGCAGCATCACCGAGCGTCTTGCCTACGGCTTGATGCAGTTGATAAAGGCAGAGCAGGTCGACCTCGCCATCGACCTGCACGAGGCGTCCCCGGAGTACCCGGTGGTCGAGGCGATGGTTGCCCACGAAAACGCCATGGAACTGGCGGCGATGGTCGCAATGGAACTGGAGTTCGAAGGTGTTCCAATGCGTCTCGAGCCTTCGCCAAAGAACCTGCGTGGACTGAGTCATCGCGAGTGGGGCGATAACGTGGATATGCTGGCGATACTGCTCGAAACCAGCAATCCCAGCGCCGGCCGG
>DATCZY010000243.1:0-2879 GCA_036525655.1 Lysobacterales bacterium
GTATTTATAGCGAGCCCGGAAGCAAGGGACTGCAACCCGCTGGCTAAGCGGTTGCGTACCCATCAGTGGTTTCGGACCGATGACGTTTCGTTTGACAGGCTACCAACCTGGGCCGTGCGCAGAGACAAGGTGAGAGCCGGAACGGCTCGAAAGGCCAGCCTGGGCCAGGCGCTACGCGCGGCGCGCCTCAGCCTGGCCTCTGGCCTCTCATCCAGCGCAGACCGCAATCGACCACATCCCGACCCAAAAAGCTCAAAACCAACCACGATTTAACTAATTTTAATCAAATCCACAAGATTCCTTGTTCTTATTGAGTTGACAATGAGGGGTGAGGCAAAAGTCTCTCAACACTCCAATGTCGCAAAGGAAAGTGTCATGTATTTAAGCAGGATAATGTTACTGGTGGCCATAATTGTCTCGGCCTCGGGCTGTGCCACCAAAAGTTACGTAGACGAAAGTGTAGCCAGGCTGGATGTACGTCTGGATAAACAGGATGAAAGAATAAATCAACTGACGGAAACCAGCCGCCAGGCCCTGGAACGGGCGACCGACGCAGGCGTTCTTGCGCAGGGCAAATTCCTCTACACGGTTGTGTTCACCGATAGTGAAATCACCTTCGATACCGACAAGTCGGCCTTGTCCGAAGGTGCACTATCGCGCTTGAGCAAGCTGGCTGGCGATCTCAAGGCCGACAACCGGAACGTGTATCTTGAAATCCAGGGCCACACCGACTCAACCGGGCCAGCGCAGTACAATCAGCAACTCGGTATGCAACGCGCTGAATCCGTTCGACGTCACCTGCATGGTCAGGGCGTGGCGTTAGAGCGCATGGCAACCATTTCTTACGGTGAGGATGCGCCAGCACAACCCAACAGCACGGCCGAGGGCCGCGCCCTTAACCGGCGCGTGGAAATTGTCGTACTGAACTAGCGCGGCTGATTAGTTTTCCCGCCGTATGCGGATTCACCCTCGACGGGAAAAGTGGCATTTTTTCGGGGTCGCCAGACCCTGAGCTAACCAGCCCCCGCTTATGTGTGCTGACGGCAAGTTTCGTGGTTCATCATGTGATCGATAGGGCTTCGCTGCAAAAAAAACCAGGATAGATAGCATGGTGCAAGAAGGATACTCCTGAATCCTCGTGGGGCGAATGCATCGCCGTCGATTTGGCTTGTTGGATGCGAGTGGGCTAGAATAAAAAGCGACAATCCCGTCGAGAGACGCTTTTAAAACAGGAGGACACCATGAGTCTCTTTGGAAGCCTTTTTTCCAGCAAGCCGAATTATCCGGCTATCGATCCCTCCAGCGCTGCAGCCTCGAGAATCGCGGAGGTAAAAGCCCAGCTCGGTGAACTCGCCGGGCAGGTCAAGGCCCCCCTCGAAGTTGTCCCTGCGGAGCAGGCCGCCTACGTATTCATTGGCAAGCCGCCGAAGAATTTCGGCTTGGCCTGGATTCATGACGGCAAGATCAGCGGTCTGAACAAGCTGGTGGAGGAACACGGTCTGAAACCACTGGAAGTGGATAAGGTGATTGGTCAGTTGCGGGACGCCTACGAGCGCAACGCAGACGTCAACCGGTTCTGTACGACTGTGAAAAACCGGAACGTGGTGGTCACGCCATCGTCCAAGCTGGAACAGGAAGTGCACGAAATTATCGACAAGGTAGTGCACCACTGACCAAAGTCGGGAGCATCTGTTCCCGACATCGTAAAATGGATTTACCGGGGCATTCCGGTCCCGGGTGGGTTTTTTGGGGTTATCTAAATGCCGCGGGCATGTCAGCTTATGCTGCGTGGTGCGGTATCAGCCCGACGGCATCACCTTTCGAACCCGGTCTTACTATATATTCGCTCAACTGAAATTTAAGCGTAACGAGCAACTGCCTGGCCGTGAAAAGCGTAAGTTCAAAGAACTCACAATCGGCTGTCAAACCTGTGCGACTTATACCCAGCCAACTGCTATTTACCGGTACCCAAAAGTGTTACGGCGTAAATTGCATATGGATATATACCGTGGGTAACCCATGAAAAGTGAATTTGACAGATCAGGCAGTCATGGTCTTCGGGGAACGCCAGGCAGACTAAAATCAGGGTCTGACCAATATATAGCCGTCATCGACCCGGTCGATGATATGCGCCACGCCGGCCTGCACCTTGATGGCAGCGGGGTTGATCTCGTGGCGTTCGCCATGGAGCCTTTCCATGGTATCGAGCGTATTCTGGCAGACATAAAAACGCACGCCGTTTTCGACCAGGCTGTCGATGCGAACCAGGTGCGGGCTGTCGGCATACATCAGCCGCACACCTTTGCCAAAGGTCACGATTTCGATATCGATCATATCCGGCCCGCCATAGTTCTTGATCAGGTTGTTAGCCGTATCAAGCACCACGGCCTCGTTGACCTGGTCACTCAGCTGCAAAATGATGTGTTTTTCCGCGAAGGGCTTGAACTCTTCACCGGTTACCTCATTGGCCATTGCAAGCTGGGTCACAGCGGCCAGCAAGGCCAACATCAGGCCGGACAGGGTCGTTTTGAGTTTCATCTCGTTCAGCTTATTTTGCCGGCGTAGTCAGCAATACCCTTGTTGCCGGCAACATTGATCAAGCGCGGTGTTTCAAGCTCGTCGACCCGGATGACTTTGCGGTCACGCAGATATTCCGCCACTACATCCCATATTGGCGGTCCGGGGGATTTCGCCCCGACCGTTGCCCAGCCAGCCACCTTGTAGGTTTTGTCGGCTTCCAACGGCGTGCCGTCGTGCAGGCTTAAATTTCCGATACGTTCGCCCATCGCCAGGCTCGGGTCGCAGCTGTAACTGAGTCCGCCAACGCGCACCATGTCGCCACCCTGCTGGTAATACGGGTCCTCGTGGAACAGGTTGTC
>DATCZY010000244.1:0-2101 GCA_036525655.1 Lysobacterales bacterium
AGGACCTTGGGCGCTCGGCTCAGCCACGCTACACAACGCTTGAAAGGGTCCACCCTGCAAACCACGACCGGCTCGATCGAAGCCCTGGAACCGCTATACAACAGCAGCCTTTACGAGTGGCCGAGCGTTTTCAACGTCAACCTCCCGTCTCCCGGTATCGGCACGTCACCGGCCGGCGTCTTCACGCTCAGCTTAATCAAAGGTGCCAAGCAGTTGGATCTCGAACTTTCCGCCCTCGAACAGGACGGCAATGGCAAGATCATCTCGAGTCCGCGCGTGATCACCGCCAATCAGCAAAAGGCAATAATCGAACAGGGCCAGGAGCGGGTCTTCACCACCAGCGTGCTCGGAGTAGGCACGGTGGTGACAAAAAAGGCAACTCTGAAGCTTGAAGTCACGCCACAGATCACGCCAGACGATCGCATCAATCTGAGCGTGGATATTTCCAAGGACAATTTCGTGGATGCGGTTTCGGGTCTCCTGAATGTCAAGCAGGTTAAAACCCAGGTGCTGCTCGATAACGGTGAGACCGTGGTGATCGGCGGTATCTACGAACAGGACAAAGCCGATACCGTTACCAAGGTGCCCTTCTTCGGGGATATTCCCCTGCTGGGCTGGCTGTTCAAGAACAAGGAAGTCAAAGACAACAAGACTGAGCTGCTGATATTCCTGACTCCCCGGATACTCTCGGAAAACCTGAGTCTGCGTTAATTCATCCTGCCTCCCCGAACCGGCCTCCGCAGGGTGGCCGGTTCGCTTGATTTATACTTAAGTTGCTGGCATACCTGCGCCATGAGCCGGCCGGACAATCTCTTTCTGATCGGTCCGATGGGAGCGGGCAAATCCACCATCGGCCGCCATCTGGCTGAGCTGCTGAACAAGGATTTCCGGGATTCCGACTCGGAAATCGAGAAGCGCACCGGGGCGGGTATCCCGCTTATTTTCGAGATTGAAGGCGAAACCGGTTTTCGCGCGCGCGAATCATCGATCCTTGACGATCTGACGCGCCTGTCCAATACAGTGCTGGCCACCGGCGGTGGCGCCGTGCTATCGGAAGATAATCGGAAAATCCTGCGTGAGCGGGGTGTCGTGGTGTATCTGCATGCTCCGCTGGAAACCCTGTTGCAACGCACACGCCGTGACCGCCACCGTCCACTGCTGCAGACGGCCGACCGCCGTCGCACGCTCGAGGACATCCTCAAGGCGCGCGAACCGGTTTACCGACAGGCCGCGGACATGGTCATCGAGACCTCACACCGCTCCCCCGTGAGCGTCGCACGCGAGATCGCGCGCAAACTGGAGTCGCTTTTGAAAAATGAAAACCTTGCATCTTGATCTCGGGGACCGAAGCTATCCGATCTATATCGGTTCCGGCCTCATCAACCAAGCCGATTTGCTGAAAAAGCATATCGCCGGAGGACGTGTTGCCATTGTGACCAATGACACGGTGGCGCCGTTGTATCTGGCAAAGTTACGCTCTCACCTGGATACGCTCCAGCCACTCGATGTGATTTTGCCCGACGGGGAACAATACAAATCGCTCGAAGTCCTGAACCGCATATTCGACGCGTTGCTGAATGCGCACTGCGACCGGCGCACCACCCTCATCGCGCTGGGCGGCGGGGTAATCGGCGACATGGCCGGTTTCGCCGCCGCCAGCTACCAGCGCGGCGTGCCGTTCATCCAGATTCCGACCACGCTACTGTCACAGGTGGATTCCTCAGTTGGTGGCAAAACCGGGGTCAATCATCCCCTGGGTAAGAACATGATCGGCGCGTTTTACCAGCCGCGCGCCGTGATCATTGACACCGACACGCTCAACACACTGCCCGACCGCGAACTTTCTGCCGGGTTGGCCGAGGTGATCAAGTATGGTCTGATCCGTGATCACGAATTTTTCACCTGGCTCGAGGCCAATCTCGAAAAATTGCTGGCGCGTGACGCCGATGCGCTGACCTACGCCATTTACCACTCCTGTCGCAACAAGGCCGAGGTGGTGGCGGTGGACGAGCGCGAATCCGGCGTGCGTGCCACCTTGAATCTGGGACACACCTTCGGCCACGCCATTGAGACCGGCCTGGGCTACGGGAAATGGCTGCAT
>DATCZY010000245.1:0-3989 GCA_036525655.1 Lysobacterales bacterium
AAACCAATATAGGTATGCAACACGGCTTACCAGGGAATCCGGCCTTTCGGATAACATAGAATTCTGCCTGCAAGGCTGGGAAGAGTTTGACCAAGCGGTTGACCGGATTGTCAGTATCGGTGCATTTGAGCATTTCAGGAATAGCCGCCACGAGGCATTTTTTAAACGATGCCGGGAAATCCTGCCTGCCGATGGCATCATGATGCTGCACAGTATCGTGACGCCCTCGATGGCTGATCTGCGCAAAGCAGGTATCGAGTTTTGCCATGAGGATATCAGGTTTGCCAGGTTTATCCGCGATGAAATTTTTCCCGGTGGTCAACTTTGCGCCCCTGAAAGAATCACGTCGCTGGCTTCGCAAAACGGATTTGACGTCTATCACGTTCAGCCCCTGCGGTTACATTATGCCCAGACGCTTTACTGCTGGTCAGAAAGCCTGAGCCGTCGACGGGAACAGGCGATTACACTGACATCGCAAACGGTTTATGAGCGTTACCAGAAATACCTGACCGGCTGCGCTGAACAATTCCGCAAGGGCACCATCGACGTGATGCAGTTCTGTATGCGCTGCAAGTGAGCCGGCTTCAGACCAGGTTTTTTGAATACATTTGGTAACGCTTGGTGATTTTGCCGCCAAACTTTTCGATCATGTTCCGGGTCGGTTTGTTCTGCTCAAGGATCCAGGACAACTCGACACTGCGCCCGCCCCTGGAAAGACCGGGGGTCAGAACAGAATCAACCACCATGAAAGCCATCGCCGGTCCAAAAATGGTGTTCTGATATTTTTTCCGCACACCCATCAGCGCTATCCTGCATCTTTTTGGGAAACGCACCTTCAAACGCCATAGAAGCTTTGCCCACCCAAACGGCAGGAGACGGCCATTGAGATCGGCTATCGCACTGTTGATGTCGGGCAACATCGCTATGAAGGCAGCCGGTTCATCATCGATACTCGCGATCTGCAGGAAATCATGGGGCACAACAGTCAGCAACTCCTTGCCAATGGCAAGGAATTCCTCGCGGGTAAACGGCACAAAATTCCAGTTGTCCTGCCAGGCATCGTTGAAGATATCGCGCATCACTTCAAAGTCAGTTTCCATCGTTTTGCGGTTCAGTTCTACGACCTTGATCCGATTTGAGGTTCTCTCGATGAGCTCCTGTTTAAACGATGGCGTGGTATAGCTATGAATGTCCAGTTCATAGGCCAGCAACTCCTGCACAGGCTGATAGCCGCAGTTTTCGATGGCAGCACCATAATAGCGCGGGGAATGACTGGTCATGACACAGGGCGGCGTGTCGAAACCGTCGGTCAAAATGCCAATCTCCTGGTTGATACCGAGGTTGAACGGCCCAATGACCTGTTGCATACCGTTTTGACGTAACCAGTCCTCGGCGGTTGCAAACAAGGCCGAGAATACCGCCTTGTCGTCCGGTGCTTCGATCAGACCGAAAAACCCGGTTTTGTTGTTATACCGTTGCTGGTGCAACTCATCGATTTGCGCAGAGATACGACCGACGGGTTTGCCGTCCTGGTAAGCGATCCAGGCCTGCCATTTTGCGTGCTTGAAAAAGGGATGCTTGCTTGAGAACGCTTCTTTGCGCTCAATCATCAACGGTGGTATCCAGTTGGGATCGTCTTTGTAAATCGCCCAGGGAACCCTTATAAACGTTTTAAGCGCCTTTTTTCCGGTCACTTCCCTGATTTCAATGTTACTGCCGGAATGGCTGTTCATTAACTGCTTACCTCGATTGGAAAAGGCGATATTGCCAGATTCATGCGCTTAATTTTTTGAAAATCAGCACGCTGTTTTGACCACCAAAAGCAAAAGAGTTCGACATCACGACATTCAACTTTTTATCACGGGCATGGTGCGGAACATAATCCAGGTCGCAGGCCGGATCCGGTGTGTCCAGATTGATGGTGGGCGGGACAACGTTGGCATTCAGCGCCATGATACAGGCAACGGCTTCCAGGGCCCCCGCCGCACCGATGGCATGACCGGTCATGGACTTGGTGGAACTCACCGGAACGTGCCGGGCCCGGTCACCGAAAACCGTTTTAACCGCCTTCGTTTCAATGGTGTCGTTGACCTGGGTAGAGGTGCCGTGCGCGTTGATATAGTCCACCTCTTCTATATTCAGCCCGGCTGATTGCAAGGCGCTTGTCATGGCCTGGGCAGCACCCTTGCCATCGGGGTGGGCCGAAGTGATGTGAAAAGCATCACAGGTCAAACCCGTCCCCACCAGCTCGGCCAGGATAGGGGCTCCGCGTTTCTTTGCCCTTTCCAATGTTTCCAGCACCAGCACACCGGCGCCTTCAGCGATGACGAAGCCGTCCCGGTCGACATCAAAAGGGCGGCTGGCACGTTCAGGCTCATCGTTCCGGCTTGAAAGCGCGCGCATCGCGATATAGGAACTTACAAAGGTATCGCAGATCGCCGATTCTGCGCCGCCGGCCAATACCACATCCGCCATGCCGAGCTTGAGCAACATCATGGCGTTCGCAATCGAATGGCTACCCGTCGCGCAGGCAGATGAAAGACTGTAGGAAACGCCCGTGAGACCAAACTCGAGCGCGATATTTCCCGCCGCCATACTGGTGCTGACGCGTGGCACAGTGAACGGGCTGATACTGCGTTTACCCTGGGAGAAGATTTTATTCATTTCTTCTTCGACCATCGGAAAATCCGCAATGGCTGAAGAAACGATACATGCGATACGGCTCGGATCTTCCCGCTCAAGGTCGAGACCGGACTGGGCGGTAGCCTCACGTGTTGCCGCAATCGAAAACTGTGCATACCGTCCAATCCGTCTTGCCATTTTCCGGTCCATGTAGTCGGTGGGTTCAAAATCTTTAACCTCACCCGCTATCTGGCACGCGAGAGCCTCCGGATCGAACGACGTAATCCTGGCGATACCGGACCTGCCCGCTGCCAGGCTGTCAAACGTTTCTTTACAGTTCAAACCGACGGGCGAAACCACACCCATACCGGTAATCACAATTCGCTTTTCCAGACTCACTTCGTTATCACTCAGGCTCGACTTGTATTATTTACGGCACCCACATTTACAGTAAACAGCGGTCCTCGTGTAACCCAGCATCACATTGGGTCATGCAGACATCTCTCAGGAACAGCTTGCACATTTTTCCGGACTGATCACCGGAGCCATAATTTTACAGACAAGCTCTGCAAACAGCGACCGGTATTAAAGTCAAACTGCTGTCGGACAGTGTGAAATAATGGATAATTAGATCAAAATAAAGGTGGTACTGATATTTTGAATATCCTGCAGCGCATCCGAGTGTCTGTTTTTTCCGACACGCAGGATACGGAACTTCATCGGCATGGACAGCGGAAGACCTTCCGCAGCTTCCTGCTGCATTTCAGACCCGGGTCCGTGCCGGAGCGCACGCTTAAATTTTCCCTGACCTGGGGTCTTGGCGGTATGGCCGCGGTGCTGGTGTTGCTTCTGTTCAGTAGTGGTCTGCTGCTCAAATTCGCCTATGAACCTTCCCCCGGGAGAGCTTACGCTTCAATTATTTATCTGAACAGCCAGATTCCGTTCGGGCAGCTGTTGCGGAATGTTCATCGCTGGAGCGCCAACGGGCTGATATTTGTAGTATTTCTGCACGTTCTTCGGGTCTTTTACACCGGCGCTTTCGTGGCGCCTCGCCAGTTTAACTGGGTCATCGGACTGGTTATTTTCGGCGCGATCGTTCTTTCCAATTTCACCGGTTACCTGCTGCCGTGGGATCAACTCGCCTACTGGGCGATCACCATCAGCACCTCCATGCTCGATTACATTCCCGTCATTGGAACCGGACTAAGGGAATGGGTACTCGGCGGATCTGAACCCGGCCCAAAGACATTGATCAACTTCTACGCCATTCATACCGCCGTCCTGCCGATCCTGTTGTTGTTCTTTTTGCCCTTTCACTTTTGGCGCATACGTAAAGCCCACGGCCTGGTGATCCCCAGGCCGCCTGG
>DATCZY010000246.1:0-11394 GCA_036525655.1 Lysobacterales bacterium
CGCCTGGCCGGCCTGGAACCATTGACGCTGACGCCCGAATTGAATTTCGTCAACGTCGGTGAGCGCACCAACGTGACCGGTTCGGCCATATTCCGCCGCCTGATCCAGGCGGACGATTTTGAAGCCGCCGTGGAAGTCGCCCGGCAGCAGATCATGAACGGCGCGCAGATCATCGACATCAACATGGACGAAGGCTTGCTCGATGGCGTGGCGGTGATGACCCGCTTTTTACACCAGATCGCATCGGAACCGGATATCGCACGCGTACCGGTCATGCTCGACTCATCCCGGTGGGAGGTGCTCGAAGCCGGTCTGGCCTGTCTGCAGGGCAAGGGCGTGGTCAACTCGATCAGCCTGAAGGAAGGCGAAGCGGTATTTATCGCACAGGCACGCACCATATTGCGTTTCGGCGCTGCCGTGATCGTCATGGCTTTCGATGAGAACGGACAGGCCGACAGCCTGGAAAAACGTGTCAGCTTCTGTCAAAGGGCATGGAAACTGCTGACCGAGGTGGTTGGTTTTCCACCCGAAGACATCATTTTTGACCCCAATATTTTCGCCGTGGCCACCGGTATTGAGGCGCATAACAGCTACGGACTCGACTTCATCGAGGCCACCCGGCAGATCAAGAAAACCTGTCCGGGCGCACTGGTTTCAGGCGGGGTCAGCAATATATCATTTTCATTCAGAGGTCAGGACAGGATTCGCGAGGCCATTCACAGCGTGTTTCTGTATCACGCGGTGCATGCCGGCATGGACATGGGTATCGTCAACGCCGGACAGCTCGAGATCTATGATGAGATCGCGCCCGCTTTACGCGAGGCCGTTGAAGATGTGGTGCTGAACCGCCGCCCGGACGCAACCGACCGTCTGCTCGAGATTGCCCAGGAGTTCCAGGGCGTTAGCAGGAGCGAGGAAATCGACGAAGCCTGGCGCAAGGGAACGGTGGCGGAACGTCTAAGACACGCACTGGTAAAAGGCATCAATACCTATATCAAGGAAGACACCGAGGAGGCGCGGGCCGCTGCTGCGCAAGCGCTGGATGTTATCGAAGGCCCGTTGATGGACGGTATGAACATCGTCGGCGACCTGTTCGGTGACGGGCGCATGTTTCTGCCGCAGGTGGTCAAGAGTGCACGGGTCATGAAGCAGGCCGTGGCCGTGCTGGTTCCCTACATCGAGGAAGAAAAGCGGCGTGCCGGTACCAGCAGGGAGCGCCTGGTGCGCATCCTCATGGCGACCGTCAAGGGTGACGTTCACGATATCGGCAAGAATATCGTTGGCGTGGTATTGAGCTGTAATCACTACGAGGTCATCGACCTCGGTGTCATGGTATCGGCTGAAACCATCATCGAAACAGCGCTCAGGGAAAAAGTGGACATCATTGGCCTGTCCGGCCTGATTACACCTTCACTCGAGGAAATGCGCCACGTGGCGAGCGAAATGCAACGTCGCGGCTTACAACAGCCGCTGATGATCGGCGGTGCAACCACCTCGCCTTTGCACACCGCCCTGCGTATCGAACCCGAGTATTCCAACGGCGTGTTCTGGGTGAAAGACGCCTCGCGGGCCGTGGGTGTCGCCAGGAAACTCAGCGACGCCAACGAGCGCAAAATCCTCGCGGCCAGCACCGCACAGGATTACGCGGACATGCGTCAGCGCAGGGCCGAAGGCAGTTCCAGGAAACCACCGGTCAGCCTGGAGGATGCCCGCCGCAACGCGTTCAGGCCAGAATGGCGCGCTGCCGACATCAGTCAACCTGCCAGACCCGGACTGCATGTCTTTGACGATATCGACCTTGCAGAACTGGTGCCACTGATTGACTGGACACCCTTCTTCCAGACCTGGGAGTTGCAGGGGCGCTATCCCGACATACTTGAGGACGCAGACAAGGGCGAGGCCGCACGCAGCCTGTTTACCGACGCGCAGGGCATGCTGAAGCAGATCGTTGACGAGAAATGGCTTTATGCCCGCGCCACGGTCGGAATATTCCCCGCTTCTGCCGAGGGTGATGATGTTGTCATATATACCGATGAAAGCCGCCAGGCAGAACAACGGCGCCTCAATTTCTTGCGGCAACAAAAGCCCAAGGCCCAGGGTCGCTTTAACCGATCCCTGGCGGACTACATTGCCCCGGCATCAACCGGTCTGCGGGATCACATCGGCTTGTTTGCGGTGACCGCCGGCCTGGGGATCGAAGTCAAGCTGGCCGAATATGAACAAAACCATGATGACTACGCAGCCATCATGCTCAAAGCACTGGCGGATCGCCTGGCCGAGGCACTGGCCGAGCACACACACCTGCGCGTGCGGCGGGCCCTTTGGTCTTATGACCCGGAGGAGTCGCTCGATAACAAGGCATTGATCAACGAGAACTATCGCGGAATACGCCCTGCCCCGGGTTACCCCGCCTGTCCGGACCATAGCGAGAAGGAAAAGATTTTCGAACTGTTGGACGCCCAAACCAATTCCAAAATGGAACTGACCAGCGGCTATGCCATGCTGCCTGCATCCTCGGTCAGCGGTTACTACTTCGCTCACCCCGAGAGCAGTTACTTTGTTCTCGGCAACATTTTGGAAGACCAGTTACTCGATTACGCCAAGCGCAAGAACATCAACCAGGAGCAAGCGCGCAGGTTACTGGTATCAAATATCGAACTTTAGCCAAGTACCTGAGGCGTGAGACTCTCATCCACGGATCAGCGGGTACCTGGATGAAGTAGAGCGGGTCTCAGATTGCACACACCGCTTTTGCGGCGAATTTATTTGGTTCCGGATTACCCCGTTTACCAGATCAGGTCGTCCGGTACCGGATTTTCCTCTTCGTCGGCACGCTCTGCACCACTCAGGTCGGGAATATGGTCGGGCGCGAACTGACGTATTTCTTCAATTTTATCAGCCGGCATCAAGTGATAGTTACCACTTAAATACACCACGCCGATGGCGCCCGTGTTGATCTGGCTGATCTGTTCACGTGTGGCCAGAACGCTACGAATTCGTCCCTTGTAGATAAAGTTTCTCTTGTTTTCAGCGGCCGGATCACGGATCGCGCATTCATTGACCAAGGCCTGTATTTTTTGATTGGTCTGGCGGCGTTGGCGTTCTTGCTCACGCTTGAGCTCAATGGCCTTTTCCTTTTGTAAACGCTCTTCCCTTATACGTATCCGGTAGGCCTGATCGAGGGAGATTTCGTCACTGGCTTTATCGGCTTTTGCCGGCTTGGGACGAACCTTTTGAGGTTTTTTAGGCTCGGGTTTGGCTTTGCTGGGAGACAGGCCAAGGGCCAACAATTGATCTTTAAGGCTATTGCTCATGATGCATTAATTACAGTTTGTCAAAACGATATCGGGGAGACCCGATGACGGGGAAATTAAGCGTGGCCAGAATTCTCTGAATCGTGGAAGCGAATTTTGCAACCCGACCCCAAAAAACCTGACCACGCCATTGTATGAATCAACGTGCTAAAAATTCAGCACGCTGTTGAACCGAATTATTCCGGAGCTTCAATGTCCAGCAATTCCACTTCAAATATCAGTGTTGAATTGGGTGGGATCGGACCGCCACCACCTTCACCATAGGCCAGTTCCGGAGCAATGTAGAAGGTGAATTTGCTACCAACCGGCATGAGCTGCACACCTTCGGTCCAACCTGCTATTACGCGGTTCAGGCCAAAGGAAATGGGCTCGTTACGGGCATAGGAGCTATCAAACTCGGTACCATCCAGCAGGGTTCCACGGTAATGGACCTTGACGGTATCAGTGGCAGCAGGCTTGGGGCCCGTGCCCATGGTTTCGACCTTGTATTGCAATCCGGATGCGGTTGTCTGCACGCCTTCTTTCTTCGCATTTTCGGCAAGGAACTCCTGGCCGGCTACAAGATTCGTCTGACCGGCAGCCGCTGCCTCTGCTTTCTGCTCAGCCTGGCGCTTCTCTATGTAATCCTTGCGAACCTGTGCCGCTTCCTCGGCGGTCATCGCCAACTCTTCGCCCTTGTAAGTAGCGCGGATGGCAGCGATCAGGGTGTCGAGGTCAACAGCTGTGCCCTGTTCACGCAATGACTTGCCAATATCCATCCCAATGATGTAACCCAGTTTCTTTTCGTCCGTATCCAATTCAATAGCCCATGTATTCATTGTGAAAATTAACACGGCCAAAATCAGACCGCCACGCTTAAAATTATTCATCCTGTACTTGCTCCTTGTAATCTGAGTGCGAATTGTCCAACTATCTGACCCCATGCGCAAACAAAATGTTTCATTCTTTAAGGTGAGTTATGCTTTGCGCCATGAGCATGCTTATCGCAACCCTGATATTGTACCAACTACTGTTGCTTGCCATCGGCTGGTGGGCCAGCAGGCGCACCTCTGACAGCGAGGACTTCTACCTCGGAGGACGCAAACTGGGTGCTGCGGTTGCCGCCCTGAGCGCCTCGGCCAGCTCGTCATCCGCCTGGAGTTTGCTGGGTGTTTCAGGGGCAGCATTCGCATGGGGACTGCCGGCCATCTGGCTGATCCCTTCCACCCTGCTTGGTTTTTTTATCAACTGGTTCTGGATCGCACCACGGATGTGGCGGCAGAGCCGGGTAAACAATGCACTGACACTGACCGAGTTCCTTGCCGGCCCGCACGGTGACCCGGCACGCAAAACCATCATGAGAATCGGCGCCACCGTCATACTTTTTTCATTTACCTTTTATATCGCGGCGCAGTTCCAGGCTGCAGGCAACACTTTCGCCGGCGCCCTTGATATGGACCCCACCCTCGCCATTGCACTCGGAGCAACCATCGTACTGGCCTATGTCATGCTCGGCGGATTCTGGGCCGCCAGTGTCACCGATAGCGTGCAGGGTTTGTTGATGGCCTCGAGCGCGGTCATTTTACCGATCGCCGCGCTGATCGCCGTGGGTGGCCCGGGGGTTTTACTCGCCAGTCTCGATGTTGAAGGTATTTCGGCAATCGAATTGTGGACACGTCAGGACGGCCTCGCTGCCGGGATCGGGTTTATCGTTGGCCTTGCTGGAATCGGCCTCGGTTATCCTGGCCAACCCCACGTCGTCAACCGCTTTATGGCAATGGAGAGAAGCGAGGATATTCCAACCGCACGGGTGATCGCGATCACTTGGGCAGTCATTATCTATACCGGCATGGTCATTCTTGGCTGGTGCGGGCGTCTTCTGGTAACGGCGCTTGGCGACGGTGAGCAGGTGCTGTTTGCCCTCGCCACCCTTCTGCTCCCATCGATTGTGGCCGGCATAATGGTGTCCGCCATTTTATCCGCCATCATGTCCACAGCGGACAGCCAGTTGCTGGTAGCGGCATCCAGTGTCAGCCACGACTTGCGTAACGGTGAAATGGCCACGCACGAAAGCCTCAAACAATCACGTTGGGTGGTACTATCGATCGGCGTTGCCGCCATCCTGCTGGCAATATACTCACCGGAAGCCATCTTCAGCCGCGTCCTGTTCGCCTGGCAGGCACTTGCCGCCGCCTTCGGCCCCCTGCTCATCATCACCCTGTGGCGCGGACCGGTAAGTCCCCCCTGGCGCATAGCCGCCATGTCATCGGGTTTCGCGCTGACCGTGATTCTCGACTGGACCACCGACACCCCGGGCGATATCGCCGAACGCTATATCCCCTTACTGGTCGCCCTGGGCCTGGCCTGGTGGGGCAGCAAAAAAGCCACCTGATTTGACCCGTTAAACTGTATCAACTTTCACCTGCTCTCACAAAGAGTGCCGGATTTCAGCAAATCAATTAACGCTTTACGCTAAAAAGCAGCCAGCCATCTTTTGCAATTGGCTATGGCTGTTTCTGGCCAAATACACTCATTCAATTAGCCGAGTCTGTTATTTCCAATGATTCTTTTGGCATTTACTGACTAAGCAACTATGCTTAGCATCAATAGCGGACACAAAGAAACCAACCCTTGTCACTTTTTAACGAACTAAAACGTCGCAACGTCTTCCGGGTAGCAATTGGATATGTCATTTCCACCTGGCTCCTGGCCCAGGTTGCGGACCTGGTGCTGGGTACTATCGGCGCGCCTGCTTGGGTCATGCAGACCATCCTGCTGGTGATTGCCCTGGGTTTCCCGGTGGTCCTGTTTTTCTCCTGGGCTTATGAGGTTACGCCAGAGGGAATCAAACGTGAATCAGACATCGATCACGATCATTCCATCACGCCGATAACGGCACGCAAGCTGGACCGTGCGATCATGGCTGTGTTGGTGGTGGCACTGGCTTATTTCGTTTGGGAATCACGATTCGCTGCAAATGCACCGGTCATTGAATCAAAAACCGGGCAAGCGGACGCAACAAGTGCAAGCCCGGACGCAGGCAACAAGGAATCGACGTTTGCGGACAATTCCATCGCGGTACTGCCCTTCGTCAATATGAGCTCTGATCAGGAGCAGGAATATTTCTCCGATGGCCTATCGGAAGAATTGCTGAATCTGTTAGCCAAGAATCCGGCTTTGCGTGTAGCGGCTCGTACGTCTTCGTTCTCCTTCAAAGAACAAAACCTGGAGATCACGGATATTGCCCAGCGCCTCAAGGTGGCCTATGTGCTCGAAGGTTCGGTGCGCAAGGCGAACAACCAGCTACGCATCACGGCCCAGCTGATCCAGACCGCGGATGGCTATCACCTGTGGTCCGAGACCTACGACCGCAACCTGGACAACATTTTTGCCATCCAGGAAGAGATCGCCAGCAAGATCACCGCTGCGCTATTACCCAGGATCGTCGCCAATGACAGCACACCGGTGGCACCGGTCCAAACGGGGTACATCTTCACGCCGCCGGCGGATATATACCAGGAATACCTGTTGGCCAGGAACCGGTTTAACCAGCAAACCAACAGCGGCCGGGAAGATGCCCTGAACATCATGACCGAACTGGTGCGCGCTTACCCGGACTACGCCGATGCGCAGGCATTTTATGCCCTGCTGTCCTTCGAATCCTCGGCCCGCACCAATGGTGATATCCCCTGGGTTATCGCAGAAGCCCAATCACGCGAAGCCATGGAAAAGGCCCTGACGCTGAATCCTGAAAACGCCGAAGCTTACGTGGTCATGGGCTTACTGCACGACCGTTCCCGGGATACTCCCGAGGCCATCCCGGCTTATGAAAAAGCCATTGAACTAAACCCATCCTACAGTGAAGCCTACGTGTTGCTGGCGGATGCCGCGATGAGGTCCGGCCAGCAGGATCGGGCCTGGGCAGCACTGGACATGGCGCGCAGTCTGGACCCCGTATCACCCGTCATGCTCTCGACCGTTGCGCATATCGCCACCATTTACGACCGCCCCGAAATGGCTGAAGAGGCGATGAAGGTGTTAACGCAAATCGCCCCTGAGGCCGCAAGTCGCTTGCAGATCCACTTGTATACAGACCTGTCAGAGACGGCGAAGGCCGTCATACAGATTGAACAACACCGGGAACGATTCCAGGACAGTAGCATCAGCGACGATTTGCTGGCGCTTTACTATGCCAAGCTCGGCTTGAACGACCTGGCCCGGGGTTTGAGTTCAAGAGTCGAGATGCTGCATTCGGCAATGGAGGGTAACAGGGAGCGCGTCCTGGAGTTGGCTGAACAGCGCGCTGCCAGCAAGACCGATCCACACGACCGGGCCGATGAATACTGGGGAGCATATTATTTTTTGGGCATGTATGACGAGGCGCTCACGACCCTTTCGGACCTGTGGTACGGCTATGCCGAGCAGCAGATGGGCGCGCGAATGGACGTTTGGGACTGCACCATATTTGCGCAACTGTTGATGCGAGACGGTCGTATCGAAGAGGCCAGACCAGTCATTGAAAAGCTGCGCCGCGAAGGACAAAACAGCCTGCACTGGTGGATCAGGAACTCACTGGAGGGTCAACTGCTGGCCATGCAGGGCGATATGGACGGGGCCATGCGCATTCTGCAGTCATTGGCTGACCAGGGTCATTTTATTGAAGAGTATGGCAGTCCCTACGCTGATTGGCTGGGTTTAAAGGATCACCCTGATTATCCTGCCCTGCTTGCCAAGTTCGAGACCTGGCAGAACGGCCAGCGCGAATTGTACGAGTCACTCAAATCGGATTAGCCCGGACAAATGAAGGAAATATTTTGGGGTAGAGTAAAGACAATCTCAGCAGTCGCTTCTGACAGACTATTGTCCGCAAGTCTTAACGGTTATTCATGTTATTAACACCCGCACCTGATCTATCGCTGCCTTGTAGTGAAAAGCTGGCGATTGAGCCCGACCTTATTGGGCACTGTCTTTCAGGTCAAGGTTGAACGATTGCAGGCAAACAAATTACACAGGGCAACGCGGAACCCCGTGTCTTCGTCAGCGCTCTATCCCCTGCTCTCAACTTCACTCTCACACCCAACCTATCCTCGTGTGAACAAAGAAATGCAACTCACCCATAAGTTGCTAAATCTCAAATTCAAATAAAAAAACAAAAATAAGATTGCATTCCAAACTTATAGTGTTATACTTCACTACAACACTACAAAAGAATCATCATACCAGTGAGAATGCAAATGATGAATTTAATACGACATCACAGAATTCACATCCCCAACAGCCTGGCAATTATTGCCGTGCTGCTATTACTCGTCAGCACAGCCGCAAGGTTTGAAACCACCCAAAGTGAGGTTTCTTCCGGTCAGGAAAACAGCATTTCAGTGAAAGCGGTCAACAGCGACAGCGCCAGCAACCCGGTCAGCAAAAAGTCCCGCGGACTAAACCTCGGCTTACTGCTGTTTCGTCGCGGATAAACGGACAGGGCCTGACATGACAACCCAATGGAATGACAGCCAGCCAATCTACTGGCAATTGAAAGAACGTACGATTGCCATGATCCTGGACGGTACGCTCGAGGAAGGCGCTGCCCTGCCCTCAGTGCGCACGGTGGCTTCTGATTTCCAGCTGAATCCGATCACGGTTTCCAAGTCCTACCAGGCGCTTGTCGATGATGAACTCGTCGAAAAGCGCCGCGGACTGGGTATGTTTGTGTGCGAGGGCGCAAGAAAAAAACTGATGGAAAGTGAACGTGAGAAATTCCTCATGGAAGAATGGCCGGCGATGGTCACCCGCATCCGGCAATTGGGTCTTGATGTTAGTAAACTACTCCAAACCGTAATAGAAAAAGAAGGCGATTCCTGATGAATAATGTCATTGAAGCACGCGGCCTGACCAAGCGCTACAAACGCACCGTCGCAGTCGATAATATTGACCTGCAAATCCCTTCGGGCAGGATTGTCGGTCTGATAGGCCCGAATGGCGCCGGAAAAACCTCGGCACTGAAGGCCATCCTCGGTCTGGCCACCTACGAAGGGGAGCTGAGCGTTCTGGGCAAAAACCCTGCCAAGGATCGTGCCGCACTGATGGAGGACGTTTGTTTCATCGCCGACGTTGCCGTCCTGCCCCGCTGGATCCGCGTCTGGCAGTTGATTGAGTTAACCGAAAATATACACCCGAGATTCTCCCGTGAGAAATGTCTGCGATACCTGGCTTCAACCAAGATCAAACTGGATAACAGGGTCAAGCAGTTATCCAAAGGCATGGTGGTGCAGCTGCACCTGGCCATCGTTATGGCCATCGATGTGAAACTGCTGGTGCTTGACGAGCCTACGCTCGGCCTGGATATCCTTTTCCGCAAGCAGTTCTATACCAACCTGCTGAATGATTACTTTGACGAGGAGCGCACCATCATCATCACCACGCACCAGGTCGAGGAGATCGAGCATATCCTCAGCGACCTGATCTTTATCCAGGATGGCCGTATTGCGCTCAACTGCAGCATGGAAAAAGTCCAGGAAAGCTACGTTGAACTGATCGTTGCACCCGATAAAGCCGCCGCCGCCCGCGAACTCAAGCCCCTTTATGAACGCGAATTGTTTGGCCGGTTTATCTTTTTGTACGAAAACGCCAACCGCGAGCAACTCAAGGCCCTGGGAGAACTGCATACACCGAGTGTCGCTGACCTGTTTGTGGCTACCATGAACGGAGGTGCCGCATGAACCGTTTAATGGCCCTGGTAAAACGCGAGTATTGGGAAAACAAGGGCGCTTTCCGCACCACGCCGCTGGTTATCGGCGGCATCTATATCGTACTGACCCTGATGTTCATCTTCACGTTCAGTCACTTTGACAACGAATTTCAGTCCTTGAAAGAACTGACCCGGTTTTTGTCTCAAACCGAAACCGGTCTGCGCAGCGAAATTATCTACGGTGTCGCAGTGGCCGTTTTTCCGGGTTTGTTTACACTGGCCCTCGCCTTTGTCGTATTTTTCTACCTGCTGGGTTCGTTGTACGATGACCGCAAGGACCGCAGCATATTATTCTGGAAATCGTTGCCGGCTTCAGACACGCTGACACTTGGATCAAAGCTGCTTGCGGCCATGGTGGTTGCACCACTTATTTTCTGGGTAGTCTATGTTCTGACCTATATTGTCATCATGCTGATTTTCTCAGTTGTCGTGCTGTCACTGGGTGAAAATCCGTGGACCCTGTTCATGAGCCTCGGCAACCCTTTCAAGGCCTGGAGCATGGTCTTGCTGAGCTACCTGGCACAATCAATCTGGGCATTACCGCTGTACGGCTGGTTGATGCTGGTATCCTCATTTGCACCCCGCATACCACTGTTATTTGCGGTATTGCCACCGGTCGTTGTCGCGGTATTGCAGATATGGATCGAGTTCCTGCAAACCTTTACCTTGAAGAAAAATCTGTTTGGTGTCATCGGCGAGTGGTTTGCAAATAGCCCGTTGATCCTGTCGGCGGATAACCATGGCAATGACAAGCTCGAGGTCTCACTTGGCGTTCCGCTAACAGACACCTTTGGCCATGAAGCAACGGTCAGCAACATACTTGACCGCTTGTTTTCCACCCATATGCTCATCGGTCTCGCCGTCGCCGCAGTATTCCTCGGCGCAGCCCTGTGGTTGAGGCGTCGCGCGACTGAAAGTTAACCCCGGCAGGCACTGACCATGCCTGTCGGTAAGGCTTGAACCCCGAATAAACCGGGATTAAGCTTGCCGGGTAACCGTACCTCTCAGCCCGTGGTACGGTTACCCGGCACATTTATTTCCATTCTCATGAATGGAGAACGGTTACCCTCAAACTGCTTTCATGGATACACGGACAAACATCAGACAACAAGCCCAATGGCTGGCCCTGCACTTTCCGCACCTGGCGCTGGATCAGCACCTCCGCAGCCAGAGTCAGAAGAACCAGGAAGCCCCCCGGGCCATCAGCGACAAGCTCGCCGGCAGGCAATGCATCATTGACCAAAACCCGGCGGCGGAGCGCGCCGGTATCCGTATCGGCATGCCGGTCGGCGCCGCTTTAAGCCTGGCCGAATCCTTGCAGCTGTCGGTACGTGATCAGCGTGCGGAACAGGCTGG
>DATCZY010000247.1:0-9008 GCA_036525655.1 Lysobacterales bacterium
GGTTAGACTTAATCCGAACATCACTCACTTCTCTGGAGATACAGAAATGAAAAGCTGTTCCCACTTTATAGTTTTGCTCCTTTCGTCTCTTTTCCTGATGTTGCCGATACAGGCTTGCGCTGAACCGGCGGATGATGGCGAGTTCGTGAACTCTATTAAAGAAGAGGGTCAATGCGGTCAAGGAAAAGCAGGAAAATTACAGTATCTGCAAAACGCCGATGTGGACAACGCCTACGAAGTCACCGTAAAAACCACGGCCATGCGCCAGGGTGAAAGCAGCGAAATGCTCGATGTGCACAACGTTAAGGCAGGCGGCAAAAAAACCCTCGGTTGCACCCTGTCGGATATCATGCCGCTAACCAGTTACAGCAGGGAAATTGTCAGCGAGACCAAAAAAAACTGAACTAAACCGGCAGACGAATACTGAATTCAACGCCTGCATCGTTCGGCAGGTTGCGGGCGTTGACCCTGCCACCATGCGCCTCGGCAACCAGCCTGACAATGTGCAGGCCGAGACCGAGGTGCTGGCCGCTCCCCTTGTTGTCACGCAAGGACACCAGCGAGTCGAAAAGGCGTTCGTGCAAAACATCGGGAAGCCGGGTGCCGCTATTGGCAACACACAGCAGCCACGCCTTTTCTTCACGCCGGAGTGAAATGTCTATCTCGCAATCCTCCGCACTCAGGCTGATGGCATTGTCCACCAGCTTATCCAGGGCCTGGGCGATTAGATCTGGAGCACAACGAATGATGCAGTCTTCGACAGGCAGGTTCAGATTGATCGTGCGCCCGGCATTGACCGAACGATAGGCCTCAACACTGTGCCTCAGCATGTCACCGAGGTTGATGGTTTCCCAGTCTGCGGTTTTCACCGAGCCTTCCAGGCGCTGGGCTTCGCTCATGGCCGCTACGATAGCCGCCTGACGGTCCAGGCCTTCCTGGGCCCTTGACAGGTACTGTCGTGCGGCGGGGTCGAGATCATGGCTGGCAAGGTTTTCCAGCGAAGAACGGGTAATCGCGATCGGCGTTTTGAGTTCGTGGGACAAGCGACCCGCGAGCTTTTGCAGGTAGTTGTTGTACTCAGCCACCGCCCTGAGCAATTTCTCGGTATTGCGCGCCAGTTCACCCAATTCATCGGTCGAGGTAGTCAGGGGCAGGTCTGAAACCCGGCCACTGTTATCCATGGCGCGACTGACGGCCCCGCTGAGCTTTTGTACCCTTCTTGACAGTGTCGAGGCAAACAACCAAAGGCCCGCAGCCAGCACCACGACCAATAACAGCGCAATCATTGAAAAGCGGCCCAGCGCCCGGTTGGTCATCAGTAGCAGGCCTTCTGACCGGGTCTCAAGCACCACGGCGCCAATTGCCGGGGCTCCTGTCATAGCGTCGAATACCGGCACCGCCGCGAGGTTATAGACCGCCGCACTGTCCGCGTCCCGGTTCCACAAACTGCCGTCGCGGCCCCGAAGTGCATCTTCGATGGCGCTGGTTTCAAAACGCACCGGCCAGGGTGGCGGATCTTCGCGAGGTGGCATGGCTGAATCGGCAACCGCCTGGTAGAGCATGCGTTTTACCCAGGTCAGTTCACTGCTGCCATTGCCTTCGGCCGGTCCGGAATCCGCCACTACCCAGCCGTCACCCTGCACGAGCCAGGCGCGGGTGTTTTTGGGTACGGTCTTTGCCAGCCACTTTGAAACACCGTCGTCGCGGCTCACCAACTCCAACCACCGCTCCTGTTGCCTGCCATGCAGGGTGCCGGCGTAGCGTTCGTAGGATATACCCTGCATCGTAAAGGCCGGCGCCACGGCGCCAATACCGATACGTTCAACATCACCCGGCAGGCCCAGTTCCACCGTGTAGCCATCGGCGTCGTCCATCCAGGCAGCATCCAGACGTGTACCGTTACCCGCCTGGCTTCTGACCGCCAGCGGTCCGGGCGCCTCGCTTGAAATCATGTAGCTGAACTGGCCCCGGTTACTCTGCAGATACAGCATCACACCGGCCTTCTGGTCTGTGTCGCTTACACCGGTATTGAACGTAGTCGCCCTGATATCACCGGGGTCGGTGACCTTGGCCGCCAGGTAAAAATGGTTGCCGTAGCGACCGGCCATAAGATCCAGTTTCAACAAGCCGCCGGTGGATTCGAATGAAAGCCTTTGGTCGATCTCCGGCCAATCCGTCGTATAACCGTCCACGATCGGTTCCATCGTCAGCTGGCGTAACGGCAGGGCCTGGCCCCGCGCGAGTTTGAGCTCCGCGTGGTATTCCAGCGGCAAAACCTGCGCGATCGTGCGCGCGGTCTCCAGCAACGAGTTTTCCTCGGCCTGGCGTAAGAAGTTTTCCAGTTCCTGAACCAGCTTCCAACCGGACCACGGCAGCAACAGTGTCAACAGGGACAGCGCCAGTAACTGGTTTTTCAATCGCATATGCTATGCCGGTTTTCAGTCCGCAGAGCTATTCCAGCGATAGCCCGCGCCATAGACGGTATCCAGCTTGTCAAAGGATTCATCGCATTCTTTGAATTTGCGTCGAATCCGTTTTACATGGCTGGTGATGGTCTGGTCATCCACCAGTATATTGGCATCATCCATCAATTGCTGACGCGTGCGCACACTGCCGGGGCGGCGCGCAAGCGAATGAACGATCCACAGTTCGGTGACGGTCAGGGGAACGGTCTTCCCACCCCATTGAACTTCCATTCGATCAACCGATAAACGCAAGGCGTCACGCTCCAGCCAGGTATTGGTGTTTTGCTCACCCGACAGCATCTCGACACGGCGGAACAGCACGATGATCCGGGCCATCAGGTGTGGCAGGCTGATATCCTTGGTGAGGTAGTCATCGGCCCCCAGCCTGAGACCCGAGATCACATCCGGGTCGGAGTCCCTGGCCGTCAGGAACATGATAGGCAATACGCGCGACATGGACCTCAGCTCCCTGCACAATTCGAAACCGCCCTCTACATCATCACCCAGACCGACATCGATGATAACGAGGTCAGGCAGACGATTGCGAAATGCTTCCAGCGCGCTTTTACGGTCACCGTATCCGCTGACCTGGTAACCCTGGCGACGCAGGGCATCTTCAAAATTGCGACGGATGGCAATCTCGTCTTCGACAATCGCAATACGTCTCGGCATATCAATTCCCGTTGGTTCACCCTGGTGCGGTCTAGTTTAAGGCTTCACACGCCGGCCATGCATCCACTACATGGGCATTGCCATATTTTTGCCTTAATCCGGTCCGCTTCCTTCCCTTTTCAGCCACGGCATATGCATCTTGGAGTTGTTTAATAACGGCTAAACCAAACCAGGGGAAGCACATCATGTCCAGGCCAACAAACGCAAGCACCCGCAGCGACCGGCTCCGGTCCTGCTCGATCCGCGATGAACTCGAAAGGCAGGCGCAAATTCAAAACCCCGCACTGGCGCAACGCCTGGGGCACCGGCGGACGGAGGGTAAACACCGAAACATCAGCTGCCTTGAAAGCAGCCGGCAAATAAAGAGCTGGCGGGACCGGACGCTTTTAACCCTCATCGGTTTTTTGCTGCTGCTGATTGTCATCCGCACGGAAACCGCAATTGCCGGTGAGCAACCCTGGGGCCTGCAAATGATCAGTGATTCATACGTTTTCACCGAACTGGCGGTCGATACCGACGTCCAGCTCGATATAACCGGCCTGGTAGCGCGTGTCGAAATCACCCAGCGGTTCACAAACCATGGCAGCGAGTGGGCCGAAGGCACTTACCGGTTCCCGCTACCCGACGATGCCGCCGTCGACCGCCTGCGAATCAGGGTGGGTGAACGGCTGCTCGAAGGTGAAATACAGGAGAAGGAAATCGCCCGGCAGACCTACCAGCAAGCTCGGGATGCCGGTCAGACCGCGACAATTGTCGAACAACAGCGCCGCAACCAATTCGAAACACGGCTGGCCAATATCGGCCCCGGCGAGGTCATCGAAATCACCATTGGCTACCTTCAAAACGTCAGCTACAGTCATTTCAGCTATCACCTGCGCCTGCCCATGACGTTCACACCACGTTGGGAACCCGGTCATGATTCAACTGCACTGCCAGCGGGGGGCGCCTCACCGGCACTGCAACTGGTACCGGCAGCTTTGAGCGAGGGCCACCGCCTAAGTCTGCACGCCAGGCTCGTCAGTGCGGCTGAGTTTTCCTCGATTGAAAGCCGCTATCACGATGTCGATATCCGGCAGGTTGATAACGGCTATACGGTTGAACTGCTCAACCCGGATGAGTTGAGCGACCGCGATTTCGAACTGAGCTGGACACCCGCACTGCAATCCCAACCCAGCGCTTCATTGACCACCTACAACGACGGTGAATCAGTCTATGCCCAGCTGATGCTGGCGCCGCCGCTGGCCGATTCAATCGAGCCCCAGGCACGGGAAGTGATCCTTGTCATCGACACCTCCGGTTCCATGGAGGGCGCCTCGCTGGTGCAGGCAAAGGCAGCGCTTTCCCATGCCCTCAAATCGCTGGGGAACGATGACTATTTCAATCTGCTGCAATTCAACTCCCGCACGGAGCAACTTTTCGACCGGTCCATGCCTGTCGAAAATGGCAGCCTGCGCAAAGCACAGAAATTCATCGACAAGCTGGAAGCCAACGGTGGTACGGAAATGGCGCCCGCGCTCAGGACCGCTTTGACCCTGGCGGAAATGCCGCAACTGATGCGCCAGGTGGTGTTCATCACCGACGGCGCTGTGGGTAACGAAGCCGAACTTTTACAACAGGTTGCCCACGACCTCGGTCACAGCCGTATGTTTACGGTTGCCATTGGCCATGCGCCAAATAGCTGGTTCATGCGCAAAACCGCTGAAATTGGCCGCGGCAGTTATGTCCACATCGCCAAACCTGAGGAAGTTGCGGAACAGATGTCCGCCCTCTGGGGCCGCATACAACTGCCTGCGTTGACCGATATTTGCGTCGAATGGGGTGAAGCAGCCGAGTATTACCCTGAAGTCATCCCCGACCTGTATGCCGGCGAACCCTTGTGGCTGCTCGCACGCCTGCCCTCGGAACCCACCATGATAGGACTCTGCGGCAGGTTGAACGGAACGTCCTGGAACCTAAATGTCAACGGCTGGGATGCCGCCAGCACTGATCCGGGTGATGATAACCTGGCAAAATTGTGGGCGCGCAAAAAAATCGAATCGCTTGAAGATGGCCTGATGTTTGGCGCTGACCGTGAGTTGACCGCCCTGGAAATCACCGGATTGGCGCTTGATTATGATCTCCTGACCCGGCATACGAGCCTGGTCGCCGTTGACAAAACCCCGCGGCGCGGCGATGCCGAAGCATTGGCTGAGACCGACATCCCGGGCTTGCTGCCAAAAGGCAGTTCGATACAGCTTGCGGGCTATCCGCAAACCGCAACCGGGTGGCCGGCGCAGTTGCTGCTCTCGTTATTTGTCCTGGTATTGGCCACTTCCATGTTGTTGTTCAGCAGCAGCCGTTTGCCAATGAAAAAAACATCCGTGACGGCTTAAAAGGAGTTTGCCGCCGGTGAGTATCGAAGTTTTAAAGAGCGACCCACCTTGTCCCGGACGGACCAGCGGCCGCTCAGCCGAACACCTCCTCCACCTGCTGAGACGTCACTGGTTCCTTGCGGCGGTGAGTTTCATTGCCGCCGTCTTTTCTTTCGATGCCATCTGGATTCCGGTCAAAGCAGAAATCGCTCAGCACCTGTTGGAAAGAGCGTGGTTGCGTACCCTGGCGGGTGAAGTGAATGCGAAACCCTGGCCATGGGCGGATACGCGCGCCGTGGCCATCCTCGAGGTTCCACGCTTGGGTTTGAGGGAGATCGTGCTGGAGGGCAGTTCAGGCCGAAATCTCGCCTTCGGGCCAACGCAGGTGAACACGGGAAGTCTTGACCAGTCTTTCGACAGGGTGCTCAGCGGTCACCGCGACACGCATTTCAGTTTTTTGAAGAAGTTGAAAACCGGTGACCTGTTGCGCCTGCGCACCGCAACCGAAGTGCGCGAGTACCGTGTCAGCAGGCAGGAAGCCGTGGATAGTCGCCGGCAGACGCTTTCCATCGATGACAGTATCGACCGGTTAACGCTGCTGACCTGCTATCCCTTCGAGACGGCAACAACCGGTGGCCCGTTGAGGTGGGTGGTGACAGCGATGCCCGAACACAGGGTGCGCAATTAGTCGCGCACCACTTGCCAGGGCAGTAAAACACCCTGGTTAACGTTTACCCGGCTTGCGCGAGGTTTTGCCGCATACGGGCAATGGTCTGGGCATAATCATCGGTCCCAAAAATCGCCGAGCCGGATACAAATGTGTCAACGCCGGCACGGGCGAGACCACCGATATTATCCACCGTGACGCCACCGTCGATCTCGAGCCGGATATCGCGGCGCGTCGAGTCGATCATGGACCTGACTCGTTTGATCTTCTCCATCACATAGGGGATGAAACTCTGACCGCCAAACCCGGGGTTGACCGACATCAGCAAAACCATATCGAGTTGCTCAAGCGCCCAGTCCAAAATACCGAGCTGCGTGGTCGGATTAAAAACCAGGCCGACCTTGCAGCCGTTTTCCCTGATCAGGTTGATGGTGCGATCCACATGAATGCTGGCTTCCGGATGAAAGGTGATCATGCTGGCGCCAGCTTTGGCAAACTGCACGACCAGGTCATCGACCGGTTGCACCATCAGGTGAACGTCAATGGGGGCCGTAATACCGTATTCACGCAGCGCCTTGCAGACCAAGGGGCCAATCGTCAGGTTGGGTACAAAATGATTATCCATCACGTCAAAGTGAACCCAGTCCGCCCCGGCATCGAGAACCGCCTGTGTATCTTCACCAAGGCGGGCGAAGTCCGCCGAAAGGATTGACGGGGAAATAACATTTGCTTGCTTCATGAAAGTCTCCAGTTTTGCTCAGGGAGTCCCTGAATATCCCATCGGCAAAGTATATCGTGAATCTAAAATATTCGGGTGATTCCGATGACTACTTGATACCCGCTGACGCCTTTATCCGGTCATAGGCGGCATTGATTTCGCGCACCCTTTTTTTGGACATTTCCATCATTTCGTCAGGCAGACCCTGCGATACCAGTTTGTCAGGATGGTATTGGGACACGAGTTTACGATAGGCCCGTTTGACCTCCTGCGCGCTGGCGCCCGCCTGTAAGCCCAGTTCAGCATAGGCCTGTTGCAACAACTGGCTCTGGCTGTGCGCCGCCTGGTAATGACCTGAAGCGGCTCCCCCGCCATCTGCACGGGCACGCCTTATGGCGGCATAGACATTGGCGGGTATGTGCAATCCCACGCAGGCGCGCTGCAATATGGCCTCCTCCGCCTGAGACAGCGTGCCATCGGCCATCGCGGCTTCGAGCAACAACTCAATGAACATGATGCGCAACTCATGACGCATCATCGAGTGCCTGGCAAATTCGCGTAGCGTGGCCTCGAGATCAAAATCCGCTTGCTTACCCTGCTGAAAGAAGTGAATTGCCCTTTGCCTCTCTTCCTCATCGAGTTGCAAACGTCGCATCAACTCCTCGGCGGCGGCAATTTCAGCCCTGGTAACACGGCCGTCCGCCTTGTTGATATGACCGAGGGTCGCAAACATTGCGCTGAAAAACGCATCCCGAACACGGCTGACACCACCGAGCCCCGCCAGGAACCGGTCCACCATGTGACCGAGAAAAACGCCAAATATCGCGCCGACGATGCCTCCGCGCATCAGGCCGATGATGCCGCCAATCAACTTTCCCCACCAGTGGCCGGGTATTTTGAATCCGGTATTATTTGCCAACGCTGTATTTCCCTTTTCGATGCCGAGAGCAGCAAGTATATAATTGCGGTACAGCCCGTCACAGCAAAAAAGGAATCAAGGTGACCAATACCACTTCCCCGATCTACACCACCGACATGCTCGATTGCCTGACCCTGATCCACCAGGGCAAAGTGCGAGACAGCTTTGCCCTCGATGACAATCATATGCTGATCGTCGCTTCCGACCGCCTTTCTGCCTTTGATGTGGTCCTGCCTGACCCGGTTCCCGGCAAAGGCGCCCTTCTGACAAAGGTATCGAACTTCTGGTTCGAAAAAACCAGGAACATCATCGACAACCACCTGACCGGCATCCCGGTATCTGATGTCATCGCCGACCCCCAACTGGCGGCTTTGCTCGAAGACCGTTCGGTGATTGTCCGCAGGCTCACACCACTGCCGGTGGAAGCCATCGTACGCGGTTACCTGATCGGGTCGGGCTGGAAGGACTACCAGCAGACCGGCGCCTTGTGCGGTATCCCGCTACCGCCGGGCTTGAGACAGGCGGACAAACTGCCCGAGGTTCTGTTTACGCCATCGACCAAGGCCGCTGCCGGCGACCATGATGAAAACGTTGATTTTGACGCAATTGTCAAACTGATCGGTGCAGACCTGGCCAACCAGGTCAGGGATGCGAGTATCAAGATCTATAAGTTTGCTGCCGACTATGCACTGGAGCGCGGCATTATCATCGCCGATACCAAGTTCGAGTTTGGCCTCGATGCCGCTGGCAAGCTGTACCTGATGGACGAGGTCCTGACACCGGACTCTTCGCGCTTCTGGCCAAGGGAAAGCTGGCAGCCCGGCACCAGTCCGCCCAGTTTTGACAAGCAGTTCGTCCGCGATTACCTCGAGACACTGGACTGGAATAAAAAGGCCCCGGGACCGAGACTGCCCCCGGCCATCATCGAAGCAACCGTGCAAAATTACACCAAGGCGTGCCGTATACTGACCGGGGAAGACTGAAAGAAAGAACAAAACGCTCGGGCCTTGCCTATAATCAATTTAAAGCCACCGTTTTAATTTTACCGAGGAGTCTACTGGGAATGGGTAAGAGTCAAACTTCAGGCCGGTTTTTCAGGTTGTTTTTTAGCGTGCTGCTGTTGTCTGGCCCCGTGTTGGCGCAAGCGGTCACGCACGACGTCACGGTGAGCAACAACAAGTTTACGCCCAACAACCTCACCATCGAAGTGGGTGAC
>DATCZY010000248.1:0-3784 GCA_036525655.1 Lysobacterales bacterium
GGCTTTCGCATCGGTGGAATACATCATGCGCGATGTGGATTGGGGTTGGCTGATCCGCTATATGCACACGACCGGCGCATCGTTCTTTTTCATCCTTATTTACCTGCACATGTTCCGCAGCCTGTTGTACGGTTCACACAAGGCACCGCGCGAGTTATTGTGGGTCTTCGGTATGTTTATCTACGTGGTGCTGATGGCAGAGGCTTTCCTCGGTTATATCCTGCCATGGGGGCAAATGTCGTACTGGGGCGCGCAGGTTATTATCAACCTGTTTGGCGCCATTCCTAAAATTGGCGAACCACTCACGCAGTGGATCCGCGGCGACTACTTTATATCCGACGCAACCCTGAACCGGTTTTTCGCCTTGCACGTCATCGCCGTGCCGCTGGCCCTGCTGGGCTTGGTGTTGTTGCACCTGGTGGCACTTCGCGAGAATGGTTCCAATAACCCCGACGGTATTGAAATCAAGAAAAACAAGGACGCCGATGGCAAACCGCTGGATGGCATCCCGTTCCATCCTTACTACACCGTCAAGGATATTTTTGGTGTCGGTATGTTCCTTATCCTGTTTTCTTTCGTTCTGTTCATGTGGCCCGAAGCCGGCGGAATGTTCCTGGAGCACGATAATTTCGTACCCGCCGACCCGATGGTGACACCAATACATATCAAGCCGGTTTGGTATTTCACGCCGTTCTACGCAATTTTGAAGGCGGTTCCGGATAAATTACTGGGCGTTTTGACGATGGGCGCATCGGTTATGGTCTTGTTTTTCCTGCCGTGGCTGGATCGTTCGCCGGTTAAGTCGATTCGCTACAAGGGGCTCTGGTACAAGGTGCTTTTGACCCTGTTCACGATCGCATTTGTGCGGCTTGGCCTGCTTGGCATGGCTGAAGGTACACCGGCACAGACCTGGGAAATGAGGGTTTGGACATTGGTTTATTTCATGTTTTTTGTCCTGCTGTTCTTCATGAGTCCGCGTGGCAAAACAAAACCGGAACCGGATCGGGTGACACACTGATGAAGAAATTTGCCAAAATTCTGTTTTTTACAGTATTGCTACTGCCATTATCCAGTTTCACGGTTTCCGCCGCTGGAGGCGCCGGTATTGAACATTCAGGCGCCAACATCAGTGACAAGGCTTCCTTGCAACGTGGCGCCAAGTGGTATGTCAATTACTGTATGGGTTGTCATTCGCTGCAATACGCGCGTTATAACCGCATGGCCGAAGACCTTGGTTTAAGCGAAGATATGGTTATGCAAAACCTGGTTTTCTCGAATGCAAAATTCGCCGACACCATGAAAATCGCTATGCATCCGGACCAGGCCAAAGCCTGGTTTGGAAAGACCCCACCCGATCTTTCCCTGATCGGCCGGTCACGTGGCGCGGACTGGGTGTTTTCCTATCTCAAGGGTTTTTACCAGGATGAATACGGCGAATGGAACAACACATTGCTGCCCAATTTATCCATGCCACACGTTTTGTGGTCTCTGCAGGGTATCCAGACTCCGGTATATCGTCAGGAAACCAACGCCGATGGGTTTACCCACGAGGTCATTGACCACTTTGAACTGACCAGCCCTGGTACCCAGTCACCGCAGGAATTTGAAGAGACCGCGCGTGACTTAGCAGCATTTCTGGATTATGTAGGTGAACCCGCCAAGCTGAAACGCAAGGGAGTTGGTGTTTGGGTGATCCTGTTCCTGGTGTTGTTTACCTTCGTCGCCTACCTGCTTAAAGCAGAATACTGGCGCGATGTTCATTAATTAAATTTCGAAGGTACAGCAATGTCCGATAATCAAGACAACAGGAGAATTTCCGTGACAGCAGCAATCAAGGGTCGTTCCACCATGGCGCTCTACTCATCCGACCGCAGCATTCACTGTCACAGGGTACGGTTCGTATTGGCAGAAAAAGGTATCAACGTGGATATCATCAATGTCACCGACGATGAGTCTGCCGCTGCAGACCTGGCAGAATTGAACCCGTACAACGAGACGCCGACCCTGGTAGACAGGGATCTGTTGTTACACGATGCCGGCGTGATCAACGATTACCTCGATGAGCGTTACCCGCATCCGCCACTGATGCCGGTCGACCCGGTTTCACGCGCACGTCTGCGTCTGATCCACCACCGCGTGATCCGCGACTGGTATCCCTTGGCGGAACAAATCGAAAACGCGGCACCTGCCAAGGCGGAAAAGGCCAAGCAGCAACTGAAAGAAAGCATTGTCGCGGCCAATGATCTGTTCAAGGAATCCGATTTCGTGCTGAGCGATGAATTAAGCCTTGTCGATTGCACGCTGGCGCCCTTGTTCTGGCGTCTTCCCGCTTATGGTATTGATCTTGGCAAGGCGGGGTCGTCGGTCCAGGGTTATATTCAACGCCTGATTTCCCGCCGGTCTTTCAAGCTCAGCCTGACGCGCGCAGAACGCGAAATGATTCTGAATGCTGCCTGATCGAAGCATTTTGGCGGCTGAGATTTCCTGATGAGTACTGCTTCAGAAGGTATGACCTCAAACAGGCCATACCTGCTCCGCGCCCTGTATGAATGGATCACAGATAATGGTTTGACGCCGCATGTGCTCGTCGATGCCGGCTATGATGGTGTGGATGTTCCCGATCACGCCATTGCGCAAGGCAAGGTGGTTTTGAATATTGCCACCAGTGCGACGGAACATTTGCAACTGGAGAACGAGACCATCTTTTTCAAGGCAAGGTTTTCCGGCCAACCCTATAAAATCACGGTGCCGATGGCGGCCGTCATTGCCATATACGCCCGCGAAAATGGCCAGGGTATGATGTTTGCCCAGGATGATTCCCCACATCCACCCGTGGATGGCTCGGATGATCCACCACCCCGTTCGCACCTCAAGGTCGTCAAGTAAAAACAGGGCTGGCCGGGCTTTTGCTTTCCGACCCGCTTTACCATCACCGGCTCTTCAGATTTTCAATTAAACGCCCTTCTTCAAGTTCCAGTGTCACGCTGAGTGATGACGGGAAGCCGATGGTGGCCATGCCGCTTCTGCGCCTGGCGCCGTTGATGGCGAATTCAAAACCGTAATTGACCTGGATGCGCGTGTTTGAATTGCCGCGGTTCCAGATGATGGAACTGAGGGAAACCGTGTCGTCCAGCAACTGTAAACCATGGCTGCTACAGACCTGGCCGGCCGCCTTACGGGCGATTTGTCTACCCTGCATCAGTTGCCACCAGGCCACAATGCCGCCTGTTACGAGCAAAAAAATGAAAAGCTCTATCATGACGACTTCAACAACACGTCCACGGCGCCGCTACCGCCATCGGATGGTTTGCAGGTCGTGTATGCCAGCACCAGGGGGTGATCGCGCAATACCTGCCGCGTCATCAGTTTCAGTTTTGGTCCGTTTTCTGAACGCAAGCCCTTGCCATGGATGATTCTGATCGTTTCCAATGAACTTGATTTCGCATCGGCAATGAATTCGAGCAATACCGCATGGGCCGTTTCCATCGTCATACTGTGCAGATCCAATTCCGCACCGACCTTGAAGCGGCCTCTTTTCAATTTCTGCATGGTCCTGTTCTGGATACCGTTCTTCCGGTGTGATGAGCCGTCTTCGGCGTTAATATGCGTTGGATCATCCGCCGTGGCCAGCGCAGGGGTGTTGGCGGGGTCTGGATATACGCCCGGTTTGTGGCTGCGAATTGGTTTGCGGGGCGGCTTCGAATCGGTGGTAGGCCTGGTCCTCAACGGCACGACCCCCGTCATTTCCTGACGGAACAACGGGTCATCCAAAAGCTGGCGTTTT
>DATCZY010000249.1:0-3349 GCA_036525655.1 Lysobacterales bacterium
GTGAAAATAACCGCGTCACCGCACGTTCGATCACCCGATTCGACGATTAAAATCATGTGGTCCGTGGTCTATAGCCTGGTGCCGGTGGTGGCCGCATCGATCTATTTTTTCGTCCCCATCGCGATAATGGTGCTGCTGGCAAGCATGGCCGGTTGCCTTTTGACGGAACGTCTGTTCGGCTCCCATCAGGGTTCTATCGCCGACGGTTCGGCAATGATCACCGGACTGTTGCTGGGTTTGACCTTACCACCGGGGTTTCCGCTCTGGATGGCTTTCCTGGGTGGTATATTCGGCATGGGTTTCGGCAAGATCATCTACGGCGGCCTGGGTCAGAATATTTTCAATCCGGCACTGGTGGGACGCGCCTTTTTGCAGGCGGCCTTCCCCGTCGCGATCACCACCTGGCCGGCGAAAACCGAGCACTGGTGGATGCTGCAGGGCGACAACCTGGCCCTGCCCTTCATGAGTCCCGTCGTTGATACCGCCACCGCGGCGACGCCGCTTGGCAACCTCAAATTCGGGGATAACCCGGTAATCACACCGATTGTCGACCTGTTCTTCGGCACCACCGGCGGTTCACTGGGTGAAACCTCAGCCCTGTTCATTATCCTGGGTGGTATTTACCTCGCCTACCGGGGACATCTGAACTGGCACATTCCGGTCAGTATTTTTGTCTCGACCTTTATCTTTGCCGGCCTCTTCTATGCTATTGGCATATCGCAGTTCCCGCCGGTGTTCATGCTGTTTTCGGGCGGCATGATGCTCGGCGCCTGGTACATGGCGACCGACATGGTGACTTCGCCTCTGAGCAACAAGGGATGCTGGGTTTTTGGTTTGGGGATCGGCTTCCTGGTCGTGATCATTCGCGTCTGGGGCGGCCTGCCGGAAGGCGTGATGTATGCCATCCTGCTGATGAACGCGCTGGTTCCGTTTATTAACCGCGCCACGCAACCCCGTCTTTTCGGTACCTCCGGAAAGAAAAAGGAGGTGCGGAAATGAGCCAGGAAAACGACAGCAAGGGCCGTATCGACGTGGATATCCAGGTGCAGGACTCCGCATCACCGGAGACCCCGGATGCGCCGGCGCCAAAGGAGGTTTCGACTTTCCGCCTGGTGGCCACACTGGCCGTCGCGGGTGCGCTCGCCGGTTTGTTGATCGTGCTGGTGAACCTGCATACCAAGCCCATCATCGACAAGTACAAGGCCGAACAGCTGCAACTCGCGGTCTACGAGGTTTTACCCGGGGTCGAACGCTACGATACGTGGTATCTCGTCGATGGCGAGCTTTCGATGGTCCTGCCCGCAGGCGCCAAGGAAAGCGAGTACAAACGCGTGTATATCGGGCGCGATGACAACGGTGAAGTCAAGGGCGTGGCGATTTCGCGGGGCGAATCGGGCTTCCAGGATGTCATCATGGTGATTTTCGGGTACAACCCGTTGAAGGGCACACTGTCGGGTATGAAGATCCTCGACAGCAAGGAAACACCGGGATTGGGTGACAAGATATTCAAGGACATGAACTTCGTTGACCAGTTCTTCGCAGGCCCTGAAACACCGCTACTCGGTGTGAAATCGGGTGCCGGCAAGGGCCAGGCCAACGAGATCGACATGATTACAGGAGCTACCATTTCTTCAAAAGCGGTCATCGGTATCATCAACCACGCACTGGAGGAATGGAAGCCCATATTAGACAAGGGTATTCCCGAGGCACCTGCGGTGGCAGCATCCGGGGAGGTAGCAGAGTGAGAACGACAACAGCATCCCAGGACTTCATACGGGGTATCTGGAAAGAAAACCCGGTACTGATACAGTTGCTTGGCCTGTGCCCGGCGCTGGCGGTGACCAACAGCGTGGCAAATGCACTGGCCATGAGCGGCGCAACATTCTTCGTCATGTCCTGCTCGAGCATCCTGATTTCCACCTGTAAGCGATTTATCCCACATGAAGTACGTATTTCGGCCTACATCCTCGTCATCGCGACCTTTGTAACACTGGCTGACATGCTGCTGCAGGCCTACGCCCCGGTGCAACACAAGGAACTGGGCGCGTTTATCGCCCTGATCGTGGTCAACTGCATGATACTTGGACGCCAGGAGTCATTCTCTTCCAAGCACACCGTTTTCCGGTCCTTGCTGGACGCGTTCGGAACGGGTATCGGTTTTACCATCGCGCTGGTCATGATGGGTGGTTTCCGCGAGATTCTTGGAACCGGAAGCTTTCTAGGGGTTTCTTTGTTCGGCCCGAACTTTGAACCCTGGGTCATCATGGTGCTTCCGGCGGGCGGCTTCCTGACGCTCGGCTTTATCCTGCTGGCCATGGGCGCTTTCGAGCAGCGCAAGAAAGACAAGGCCGCGTCTGAACAGGCGCAAACGGCGGAGGCTTCGTCATGAGCGACCAAACGCTGTTTTCGATATTCTTTTCGGCGCTGGTGGTGAACAACTTCACCCTCGCACTGTTTTTGGGCTTATGCCCCTTCATGGGTGTTTCCGCGCGGGTTGAAACCGCTCTGCGTATGGGGTTTGCAAACATTTTCGTATTGGTCCTGACCTCCCTGGCCGCCTGGTTTCTCAATACCTACATCCTGGAAACGGCGCCCTATCTGCGCATCATCTCTTTCATTATCGTGATTGCATCGTTGGTGCAGATTGTCGAAACAGTGATCAAGAAGCTGTCGCCAACCCTGTTCCGCCAGCTCGGAATATTCCTGCCGTTGATCACTACCAACTGCGCAATCCTGGGCCTGGCGATATTCCAGACCAACCGTGGTTACGGGTTTCTGCAGGGTCTGACCTTTGCCGCCGGTGCTGGCCTTGGCCTGACGCTTGCGCTGGTGCTGATGGCTTCCATCCGGGAATCGGTTGAGTTTTCAGATGTACCCGGTATCGCCAAGGGCACCGGACTGGTGCTGATTATCGCCGGCACTCTGTCCATGGCTTTCATGGGCTTTGCGGGTTTATTATAAGTACATGCAAAGCTATATCGCGCCACTGCTGTTACTTATCGTGCTTTTTATCGGCTTTGGCCTGACCCACCGCCGTGGTGAAGGCCCGGCCAGTTGTGCCGGTTGCACCGGCACGGATTGTTCGGGTAAATCCGAATGCTCAAAAGAGGGTAAATCCCGTCATCGTTAAGTCTGCCGTTCAGAAACCGGATATCGGTATTTGGGGTCAGGGTAAAAATCCAAGGGTTTGTTTCCCGGCCCCGGGTAAGTTCCTTACGTTTATTATGACTGCGCTGCTGCTATGCCTGCTGCTAACCGCATGTGAGCGCGACAAGGAACAGGCTGCCGAGTTGTACGTATTTGGCACCATCATCGAGATCAAACTCTGGGGCGCCTCTCCACAAGAGGC
>DATCZY010000250.1:0-12441 GCA_036525655.1 Lysobacterales bacterium
CCTTGACCTGCCAGCCTTCGTAGGCATTGTAATCAACCTTCATGTGATGGTTTTCGGCGGTTATCGTGTGTTCAACCTCTGGGTCGAATATGACGATATCGGCGTCGGAACCCACCGCGATGGTGCCCTTGCGCGGGAACAGGCCGAATATTTTCGCAGCGCCGGTGGAGGACATTTCGACAAACTTGTTCAGCCCGATCCGGCCCTTCGCGACGCCCTCGCTGTAGAGCAGTTCAAAACGGTTTTCGACACCGGGTGCGCCGTTGGGGATTTTGGAAAAGTTGTCCTTGCCCATGGCCTTCTGATCCATGCAGAACGGGCAGTGATCGGTGGCGACATGGTGCACCAGGTTCTGGTTCATACCGGCCCATAATGCTTCCTGGTCCTTCTTCTTGCGCAGCGGCGGGCTCATGACCACCTTGGCGCCCTCGAAACCGTCTTTGAAATAGAAAGAGTCATCCAGCAACAGGTACTGGATGCAGGTCTCGACGTGTACTTTCTGGTTGCGCAGGGTGGCCGCCTTGACCTTGGCCAGGGTTTCCTCGCAGGTGGTGTGCACGATATAGAACGGACACCCGGTCTGATAGGCGAGGTCTATCGCGCGACCGGCGGCTTCCGCCTCGCAGATCGCGGGGCGTGACAGCACGTGGTAGCGTGGCGCGGTGTTGCCGGCCGCGAGGTTCTTCTGGATATTGCTGTCGATCATGTCGCCGTTTTCGGTATGCGCGGTGACGATGCCGCCGTGTTCGACCAGTTCCTGCATCAGTTCATACATCTGCCGGTCATCGATCATCAGGGCGCCTTTGTAGGCCATGAAGACCTTGAATGAGTTGATGCCGTGCTCGTTGATGACGGTGGGGAGTTCCTCGCGTGTCCGGTCGTTAAAATCGGTCACGGCGCAGTGAAAGGCATAGTCTCCCACCGCGTGACCGTCGGCCTTTTTATGCCAGTCTTCAATGGCCGCTTCGAGGCTCTTGCCCTGGGTCTGGATGGCGAAGTCGATGATGGTGGTGGTGCCGCCGTGCAGACCGGCCAATGTGCCGCTTTCAAAGGTGTCGCTGGCATGCGTGCCCATGAATGGCAGTTCCATGTGGGTATGGGCGTCGATACCGCCGGGGAACAGGTAACAACCGCTGGCGTCTATGACGCGGTCGGCGGGTACATCCAGACGCGCGCCGATCATGGAGATCAACTCTCCCTCGATGAACACATCCGCCTGGTAATGGTCGGTTGCGGTAACGATCGTACCGTTCCTGATTAACAACGAGCTCATGTCCATGTCTCCTGCCAACGGGTGGTGAATTCAGAGTACCATGATAGAAGATTATTTTGCAGGACGTCCAGATGGATCAATTTCTCAAAGCCGCTATCGATGAAGCAACCAGGGGTTTGCAGGAGGGTGGTATTCCAATCGGCTCGGTGATCGTCCACAACGGGGCAATCATAGGCAGGGGCCATAACCGCCGGGTGCAACGTGGCAGCGTCGTTTTACATGGCGAAATGGACGCCTTTGAAAATGCCGGCCGCCAGGCCGCCAGCGTCTACCGTGAGTGCACGCTGTACACGACATTATCACCGTGCGCGATGTGCAGCGGCGCCATTTTGCTCTACGGTATACCGCGCGTGGTGGTCGGTGAAAACCTCACCTTTATGGGCGAGGAAGAGCTGTTACGCTCGCGGGGTGTCAAGGTCGAGGTCCTGCAGGATGACACCTGCGTGCAAATGATGCGGGCCTTTATCGCGCAGCGGCCGGAGCTCTGGAATGAGGATATCGGCGTGTGACCGGGGAATCCGGTCGCAGGCTCTGATTATTCGCAGTCGCCGGTCCGTTTTCCGGCCCAGGTCATATCGAAACCCATTTTCTGGCCGGAAAATTCCGTGCTCATGGTGCCTCTTCCACTGATCGAATCGCCGCTGGAGGTGAATTCCCACTGTCCTTCCATGACCGGACCACCTTCGGTCGGGCAATTGATCGACCAGTGCGCCGTGTTCCCCTCGACGCTCATATCCGAAATCTGACAGGGGGTGTCCTCATCCATATTGAAGCTTTCCGGGCTGATCTCGTCCTTGTCAATGCACTCTTTGAACGTGTTGCTTTGCGGTTGCGGCAGCATGGTCATCGTCATGGTCGAAGTCATCTCCCACATCCCGGGTTGGATCGATACACCGTCGGCACTGCTTGTGCCGGAAATAAGTACGGTCGCAAGACCGCTCAGGAAGACTTGAAAGCGCATAAAAATTCCCTTGTCAAAAATACCTGGTGAAGATGTGAGCGATCGATTCTAAATGATGTACCGGTCAAAAAACCATGATTCAATTCTCACGCCCCCAGGTGCGCAGATTTGCGTGTCTTCGTTTTTGTGATTGCGCATAATAGGAACATGCGAAAACAGAAACTCGGCAACAGTGAATTGTTGGCCTCGGCCATTGGCCTGGGGTGTATGGGGATGTCGGAATGGTATGGCCCGACCAACGATGAAGAGTCGGTCGCGACGATTCATTCGGCCTTTGGGCTGGGGCTGAATTTTTTCGATACCGCTGACGTTTATGGCAACGGGCATAATGAAGCCCTGCTCGGGCAGGCGGTAAAAAAGTTCAGGCATGAGGTTATTCTTGCCACCAAGTTCGGCTTTCTGCCGAGCGAAGCCGGCTTGAACGGCCGCCCCGAATACGTAAAAAAAGCCTGTGATGCGAGTCTGTCCAGGCTCGGGACGGATTACATAGACCTGTACTACCTGCACCGTATCGATCCGCAGGTGCCGTTGACCGAAACCTTCGGCGCCATGGCTGACCTGGTCGGCGAGGGGAAGGTCAGGTACCTCGGGCTTTCCGAGGTGTCCGCGGCAAGTTTGCACAAAGCCAACGCCATACATCCAGTGACGGCACTGCAATCGGAATACTCCATCTGGGTTCGGGAGATTGAATCGGAAATCATGCCCGCCTGCCGCGAACTGGGTGTTGCCATCGTTCCTTACAGTCCGCTTGGAAGAGGGTTCTTAACCGGCAAGCTTGGCAAGCCCGATCAGTTTGGAGAAGCGGACTACCGCAAGGATATCCCCTTGTTCCAGGCCGAAAATTTTGCAGCCAATTTGAAAATCGTCGAAGAGCTCGAAAACATCGCACATGCCAGGAATTGCACGGCCAGCCAGGTGGCGCTGGCCTGGTTGAATGCGCAGGGCAATGACATCTTTCCGATCCCCGGGACCAAGAGAAGAACCTGGCTGAAGGAAAACATCGAATCGCTGCAGCTTGCGCTGAACGGCGACGAGCTCGACAGGATCAACCGGGTGTCTTTGCTGGTAAAGGGCAAACGGAAAAACGATGCGGGGATGAAACTGGTTGACCGCTAAGGCGCTTGCTCGGGCTTGCGTCATCAACGGGTTTTTTTGACGACTGTCTTTTGCCGCAAAGCCCGTGGGTTTGCGGCTGACGTGTTCTAGCTCAGTTGATTGTGCAGGCGGGCGTCGAAACCTCTGAAATGATGGCTAAACCAGTCTGACAGACTTCTCTTCAACAGTTCCTTGCCGGTATGCGGGTCTTCCTGGAAATGGAAAATCAGGTCGTGAATCTGGTCCAGCAAGCGTTCGTGATCCTGCCTGTGTTCTTCGTATTCTGCGAAGCCGGCTTCCTCCATCAGGAGTTCCTCCAACGCAAAATGCGTCGAGATATCGGCCTGGATGTCGCCCAGCATGTTCTCTATGGTTAGCGTGTCCATAGGCAGGCTGAGCTGATCATAGAGCAGGTTGATTTGCGCCACCAGTAATTCATGTTCCTGGTCGACCGCTGCGTTACCAATGCAAAATTCGTCTTTCCATTCAATCTGTTCCATAACCCCTCAAATGCGTGAAAGAATTATTTTTGCCGGTGGGCAAATTCGACCACCTTGTTTTTGATCTTTTACAGGGTTGGATTATACAGAATGTTTCCGCATTCGCAGAAATAAGAACCAGTGAGCTGCGCCAGGTGTTTGCGAATACCTGGAAAGCGGCGGACCGCTTTCCAGGCAGGGTGACCCTTTAAAAGGGTGTCGGTCGAGGCGTTTTGTCAGTGGAAGGTGGCAGTATGGGCAGTTCAAAGGAAGGCTGCTCGCCGGTCAGGGTTTTGAGGAACGCCACGATCTGGTCGATGTCGGTATTTTCGAAGTTCCGCCCCAGTTGCAGGCGGCCCATGACATCTACGGCTTCGGCCAGGGTATCGGCTTCGCCATCGTGAAAGTACGGATAGGTCAGTTCGACGTTGCGCAAGGTCGGAACCTTGAATTTGAACCGGTCCGCATCCAGCCCGGTAACACCGGACAGACCCTGGGCAGGGTTCTTGGTTTCATACGGCGCAACCAGGCCCATTTTCTGGAATGACGTGCCACCGGCCGCCGGCCCGTTATGACAGGCCACGCAACCGCTGTTTTTGAAAAGCTGGTATCCGGCCAACTCTGTATCGGTGATCGCATTGGCGTCACCCTGCAACCACAGGTCGAAGCGGCCGTTTGGTGTTACCAGGGTTTTCTCAAACTCGGCGATGGCGTCGGTGACCTGATCGATATTAATACAGTCCGGGCCGTATACGTGGGTGAATTCCCTGACATAGGCCGGGATGGATTCAAGCACTTCCAGGGCGAGCGTGTGTGTAAAAGCCATTTCACCCGGATTGGCGATCGGGCCGCCGGCCTGCGCCTTCAGATCAGCTGCGCGCCCGTCCCAGAACTGGGCGACATTCATGCTGGAGTTGAGCACCGTGGGTGCATTGATCGGCCCCTGTTGCCAGTGGTCTCCGATCGAGGTTTTCAGGTTGTCCGTTCCGCCCATGCTCAGGTTGTGGCAAGAGTTGCAGGAAATGAATCCGGACTTTGATAGTCGCGCATCGAAATAGAGCTTTTTACCCAGTTCAACCTTGGCAAGATTGATATCTTTTACGGGTTCAATGGGGGTGATCGGTTCCTGTGCCGCAACCGAAGCTGAAAAAGCCAGAATCATGGCCAGGCCGGCCAGTTTACTACGTGTAACTTTCATAACGACTACCTCCGTTCCAATCATTAAACACTGGTGAACCAAAGCTTGTCGAATCGCTTAAATTATACTCCAAGTAACATATATTAGAAAATATTAATATATAAAAAATGGATGAATATGTCGCAGAAATACGGCGCTTGATCGCATATGGCGACTGCGTTGTGCAGGTAAGGAGGAAAATGCCTTGCTTAGATGATATTATCCGCAATCTTTTTATTTTTGCTTTATGGAGAGCTTTGTGAAATTGATTTTGACCATTGTGTGTTCCCTGCTGTTTTTCGCTTTGCAGTCCCCCGTTGTTTTTTCCAGTGACTGGAAGGACGACCAGGCCGAGGCGGATCAATATTACGAGGGAGGGGAGTTCAGCAAGGCCTTTAAAATGTATTTCAAACTGGCCAAAATCGGAGACAGCCACTCGCAGTACAGGGTTGCACAAATGTATGCAAACGGCGAAGGGAAGAAGGTCAATCTGGAAGAGGCTTATGCCTGGTCAGTGTTAGCCGCTGAAAGGGGCGCAACGGATAAGGTGGCGTTCCGCGACGGTCTGTTGGAACAAAACAGCAATAAGGCGGCGGCGGAAAAGAAAGCCGATAAACTCCTCAATAAATACGGCAGAAATGCTTTGAAGAGAAAAGCGGAAAGCAAGGAAAAACTGAAACAAAACACTAAGTCCGGTGGTTGTACCGGTTCAAAACTCGATTGCAGATAAGCTCCGGGGTTTCTGGTTCATAGGTAGAAGCACCGGCGCACCGATCGCCAGTGCTGGTTTGGTGAAACGTATTGATTTGGTGCTTTCAGAGCTAAGCCGTTACTGCAATGTAGGGCGGGGTTCGCAGGCAATGCCTGGTCCTTTGTAACAAACCCTGCTCTAGTCTCCAGCCACTTCAATCTTGGTGACGCGCTGAAAACCGCGTGGCAGTTTATGACCGCGTTTGGCCCGTTCACCGCGGAAGTGCTCCAGGTCTTTTTTGCCAAGGCGCAGGTAGCGCTGGCCGGCCCAGACGAGGATTTCTTCACCTTCTGCCACCACGACCATACCGATCATGTATTCCTCACCGGTCTTGAGTCGTTTGGGCGGGATATTGATCAGCTTGTTACCCTTGCCCTTGGAAAGCTCCGGTAAATCGCTCAACGGGAACGCCAGCAGATAGCCATCCGATGTTACGCACACGACGGTATCGGCATCGGCGGAAGCAATGATCGCCGGTTCCACCGGGGTCGAATCGCCGGGCAATGACAGCATGGCCTTGCCAGCTTTCATTTTACTGTGCAGATTGGCGGTTTCAGTCACGAAGCCATAGCCGAAAGAACTTGCCAACACCAGTTTCTGCTGCGCTTCACCGGTGATGGCATAGAGGAATTGACCACCGTCAGCGGGCGTGAACCGGCTTGTCAGCGGTTCACCCAGGCCACGCGCCGAGGGCAGCGTGTGAGCCGCCAGCGAATAGGCTCTGCCGGTTGAATCCAGGAACACGGCCTGCTGGTTGCTGCGGCCACGCGCGGCGTGTTGGAATTCATCGCCGGCTTTGTAATTGAGCGTCATCGCATCGATATCATGACCCTTGGCGAGCCTGACCCAGCCCGATTTGGAGAGCACCACCGTGCAGGTCTCCGACGGCACGAGGTCTTCCTCCCTCAACGCCTGCGCCGCCTCGCGCTCATGCAACTGCGAGCGCCGCTCGTCACCATAACTTTCGGCATCCGCCAACAGTTCGGTCTTGATCAGTGTCTTCATGCGCTGTTTTGAGCCGAGCGTGGTTTCCAGATACTGGCGTTCCTCGTCGAGCTCGGATTGCTCACCGCGAATCTTCATCTCCTCCAGCCTCGCGAGGTTGCGTAACTTCAACTCGAGGATGGCTTCGGCCTGTGTACCGGTAATTTCAAAACGGCTCATCAGCACCGGTTTTGGCTTGTCCTCGGTACGGATGATGTGGATGACCTCGTCGATATTCAGAAACGCGATCAACAGGCCTTCGAGTATATGCAGGCGGTCGACCACCTGGTCGAGGCGAAACTCCAGCCTGCGCGTGACCGTATCGAGGCGAAACGCCAGCCATTGTTTGAGCAGGTTGCGCAGATCCAGTACCTGCGGCTTGCCGCCGTTACCGATGATGTTCATGTTGACGCGGTAGTTGCGTTCCAGGTCCGTGGTTGCGAACAGGTGGTTTAACAGTTGTTCGATATCGACACGGTTTGAGCGCGGTACGATCACCAGGCGGGTTGGGTTTTCGTGGTCCGATTCGTCCCTGAGATCTTCGACCATCGGCAGTTTCTTGGCCTGCATTTGCGCGGCGATCTGTTCGAGCACCTTGGCGGGAGAAACCTGGTGTGGCAGCGCCGTGATGACAATATCGCCGCCTTCTTTTTCCCAGATTGCCCGCATCTTGATCGAGCCATAGCCGCTCTCATACATTTTCAGGATGTCTTCCCTGGGTGTAATGATTTCAGCGTCGGTCGGAAAATCGGGAGCCAGGACATGTTCGCACAACTCTGCGACCGTTGACTTGGGTTCGTCCAGCAGACGGATACAGGCACTCACGACTTCCCTTAAATTGTGCGGCGGGATATCGGTGGCCATACCCACGGCAATACCGGTGCTGCCGTTGAGAAGAATGTTGGGCAAACGTGCCGGTAACAGGGTCGGTTCTTTCAGTGTGCCGTCAAAATTGGGCGCCCAGTCAACCGTGCCAAGCGCCACCTCGGCCAACAGGGTTTTTGCATAGGCCGACATGCGCGATTCGGTGTAACGCATGGCCGCAAACGACTTCGGATCATCGGGTGAACCAAAATTACCCTGGCCGTCGATCAACGGGTAGCGGTAGGAAAACGGCTGAGCCATTAATACCATGGCCTCGTAGCAGGCGGAATCACCATGCGGGTGGAATTTACCCAGGACATCGCCGACCGTTCGGGCTGATTTTTTGTGTTTCGAGGTCGAACTTAACCCCAGCTCGCTCATCGCGTAAATGATGCGCCGCTGCACTGGCTTGAGACCGTCGCCGATGTGCGGAAGGGCGCGGTCCAGCACCACGTACATGGAATAATCCAGGTAGGCCTTTTCGGCATAATCCCGCAACGGCATTTGTTCGTGTTCGGAAAAGCTTTGTGTGATTTCGGTCATGGTACGTACTCGTGGTTTGCTGGATTCTGGACGGTTAAGTACCCAGGCTTATATGGTCGCAAGGTCTCCCTTGTCCTCCAGCCAGGCTTTGCGGTCGGATGCGCGCTTTTTGCCCAACAGCATATCCATCATTTCACTGGTCTTGGTTTCATTGTCTATCGTCATCTTCACCAACCGGCGCGTATCCGGGTCGATGGTGCTTTCGCGTAACTGCAGCGGATTCATCTCACCCAGACCCTTGAAGCGGGTTTCGAGGATCTTGCCCTTCTTTTTCTCAGCGGCGATCACGTCGAGTATCGCCTGGCGTTCTTCCGCATCCAGCGCGTAGTGGATTTCCTTGCCGACATCGATGCGATACAAAGGCGGCATGGCGACAAACACATGACCGGTTTCAACCAGCGCGTGGAAATGTTTCAGAAACAGGGCGCACAGCAGCGTCGCGATATGCAAACCGTCGGAGTCGGCGTCGGCGAGGATAATGACCTTACCGTAGCGTAGTTCGGAAATGACGTCGGAGCCGGGATCGACACCGATGGCGACCGATATATCGTGGACTTCCTGGTTGGCAAGCACTGCGTCGGACTCGACCTCCCAGGTGTTGAGGATTTTACCGCGCAACGGCAGGATGGCCTGGTACTCGCGGTTCCTGGCCTGCTTGGCAGAACCGCCAGCCGAATCACCCTCGACCAGGAATAACTCCGTCAGCGAAAGATCCTGGCTGGTGCAGTCAGCCAGCTTACCGGGCAGGGCAGGGCCCGATGTGATTTTTTTGCGCACCACCTGGCGGTCTTTCTTCATGCGTTTTTGCGCATTGCTTATTGCCAGGGTCGCAATGGCTTCACCATCGGCAATATTGCGGTTGAGCCACAGGCTGAACGCATCCTTCACCACGCCCGAAACAAAGGTCGCGGTGGCGCGGGATGACAGGCGTTCCTTGGTCTGGCCGCTGAACTGCGGATCGCTCATCTTGACCGACAGGATGTAGGCGATACGATCCCAGATATCGTCCGGCGCCAGGCGCACGCCGCGCGGCAACAGGTTGTGCATTTCACAAAACTCGCGCAAGGCATCGACCATACCTGTGCGCAAGCCATTGACATGTGTGCCACCGTGGACCGTTGGGATCAGGTTGACATAGCTTTCCTGCAACTGGCCGCCTTCGGGTAACCAGCACAATGCCCAGGCGACCTGGGAGTCGGTGCCTTTCATATCACCCGTAAAAGGGTGTTCAGGCAGTTTTGCTATTCCGAGCAATTCGCTTTGCAGGTAATCTTCGAGACCCTGGTTGAACTGCCACTCTTCCTTTTCACCGGTTTTGGCAACGACCAGCGTGACGTGCAAACCGGGGCAAAGCACGGCCTTCGCGCGTAACAGGTGACGCAAGGACTTGTAGGCTATTTTTGCACTGTCGAAATATTTTGGATCGGGCCAGAAGCGGATACGCGTGCCGGTGTTGCGCTGGCCAACCGTACCGACCTCTTTCAGTTCACTGACTTTCAATCCATTCTGGAGCGCCATGTGGTATTCATGACCGTCGCGCTTGATCCAGACCTGGAAATCGGTGGACAGGGCGTTGACCACCGAGATGCCCACGCCGTGCAGTCCGCCGGCGAACTGGTAGTTTTCGTTGGAAAATTTACCACCCGCGTGCAGACGCGTGAGGATCAGTTCAACGCCGGTGATGCCATGCTCCGGATGTATGTCAACCGGCATGCCGCGGCCATTGTCCGTCACCTCGACCGAGCCGTCCTCGTGCAGTACGACCTCGATGTCCTTGCAGTAACCCGCCAGGGCTTCGTCAACGCTGTTGTCGATGACTTCCTGTACTAAATGGTTGGGCTCGCTCGTGTCGGTGTACATGCCGGGGCGGCGTTGTACGGGTTCTAGGCCTGTCAGGACTTCGATGTCCCGGGCCTGATACTGTTTGCTCATGTAGCTCCGTTTTCCGGTGAGTTTTTCGTACGCGAACTGTTTACAAAACAGGAATTATTGTTCGTGCAAGTATGCAGTCTCAAGTGTCAATCATCCAGAATTATACGCAGGAATTCAATCTGATTTATGTCCAAAATTGAATCCGGCGGTCCAGGTAATTGCGGCCGTGCCCAGAATCTGGAGTTCGGTGAATACGCGTTTGTATTTCAGTCCGAACGAAGGCACGATTGCCGGTGCGACACCGAGGCCGTTTAACGGAATTTTGTCCTCGTACGGATCTTTATATCCATGTAAAAAACCGCCCGTCACTTTGAAATAGGCCCAGTCGGTTTTGAACAGGCGCCACGAATACCCCGCGTACAGGTACTGGCTGGTCTGACCGAATGAATTGTCGAACCAGGCAAAGCCGTATATCCATTTCTTGTTCGTTTCAAATTCAATGTTAATCAGTTTTTGATTGTTGACATGATCAGGGTCCGGATCCCAGTGTTTTGTGTAAAGGGATGTCTGAAAACGCCATTCCTCGATTTCCATCGCGTTGGCGTATCCCATGGACATCAGCAATAGACCGGCCGCGGTGATGAATCTGAGCAAATTTGCAGATAGGGTTGGGCGTTTCGACGAAGCCGCCGCAGGCATGTTTTCAGGGATCATTTTATTTTTTTACACAAGGTGTGAATAAGCTGCACTTTTTAACATAGATTGCATTTGGCATAAAGAAGAACAATTCTTTGGTGGTCATGGTCACGGGTAGCTAAATCAGTGCCTGGGCGCACTGATTTAGCTGCCGGACTGCCCTGCGGTTGTGCCAGCGTCTGTAGGCACGATGCATCCGGGAGCGCGTTTTCACCGCCTGATTTAGTCAAGACGCGTAGGGATTAGAACCTTGCCGGAGAGCGGTCTTTCCTGTTGACTTCTTTGGGCTAATGAAAAGAAGTCAATCAAGCTGCACGACGCAGCTTTTAGAAAGCAATGGATTGCGGTGGCGAAGCGATAGGCCTTCGTTCGTCTATGTCAGTTTTGCAGGCAAGGATATTTAAGGCAGGGGAATAAACTCCTCCTCATCACCCGGCACAATTGGAAAACGCCCTTCACGCCAATCATTTTTGGCTTGCTCGATACGTTGTTTACGACTGGAGACGAAATTCCATTCAATGTGGCGCTCTCCCAGGTTTTCGCCGCCGATAAACGCAAGCTGTGCATCGCTGGCGGCTTCGATCGTTGCTTGCGTGTTGTCTTGCAATACGACGAGGGTATACGGCTCCACTTTTTGTGTATCAATCAGCAAATGACCGGAAGCGACGTAAATGGCCATCTGTTCAGCCTTCGGTGTGGCAATGCATTGTCCGGCCTTCAAGACAGCCTCGGCGTATACGGTATGGGCGAAGGTTTTTACCGGTGAAGTCATACCCCAGGCACTGCCCATCATCACACGCGTGGTGACGCCGTTAACATCCGCCTTTGGTATCTCATCGCCCGGATAATGATAAAAAGCAGGATCGATTTCTTCATGCGCCTCGGGTAACGCATGCCAGAGTTGCAAACCGTGTAATTTGTGTGGCACCGAATTCACTTCATCACGCTCGCGCTCAGAATGGGTGATGCCTTTGCCGGCCACCATCAGGTTGATATCGCCCGGGAGAATGGCCTGCACACTGCCAAGTGAATCACGATGCAAAATTTCACCTTCAAACAAGTAGGTCACGGTCGCCAGATTGATATGCGGATGTGGGCGCACATTAACGCCGTTGCCGGCAGGAAATTCAGCGGGACCCATGTGATCAAAGAAAATCCATGGTCCGACCATCCGCTGTTTGGCATATGGCAGTAACCGGCGTACGGTGAATTCACCAAGGTCTTTTTCATGTGGTTGGATAAGGTGTTTGATAGTCATCATTTATTTTCCCAATTAGTCAGGTTGTTGCCGGTTGCGCAATTCGAATGCTGTCACCAGGCACAGCAGTCCCGCTGGCACGATGATACTGGCAAGCCCAAATTTAACGGTTAAAAACCCAGCGATCACGCAGCCAAGCGCAAATGCCGCAATCATCACAAAAGGCTTGACCTGGGGGGCCGGTGCTTGTTGCGGGTCTGCTGCTATATGCAAAACGTGCCGACTGACAAAGCGCGCTGTTGTGTTCATCACCGTACCCGTCATCACCGTGGTCATAGGCCCCTTGATGAAACGATGTATCGAGTTTTGCATAGCCATGGCAGTAACCACGAGCATGGTAATCAGCACGTCATCGTTGTCAGGCTGAAGGCCCGGTAATTCATGCTTGCCAGTGAATGCCAACGTTGCAGCGACCAGCAACAATAGCGTCATCATCAACAAAATTCGTTTGACCTTACGTTGCGGCGCAGCATTGCGACCGGAAATCA
>DATCZY010000251.1:0-5136 GCA_036525655.1 Lysobacterales bacterium
GGTAAAGCCGTAAACGGCGTTGGTGGGTTCTCCAGCCGAATTGGCGAATTCGTCAGAAATTGAAAACCAGGCACGAAATATATAGATGCTGGCATCAACAAGGTAAACGGGTTGCAGGCTCATAGGGCGCCTATCTTAACCCAAAATGACAGCGCGTGGCCTCAGACAAGCAATGACTCGCCCTGTTCGACCCGTTTGCGTAAAACGCTGTTGCGCGGGAAATGCGCCAGCAGAAACTCCATCTGGTCATTGAGTATCTGGCGACCCTGCAGGTAGACGTATTCCGCGTGGGTCGGGCTGAACGGAATCGCAAGCAGTTCCATGCCCGCCTGCTCGGGCGTCCTGCCGGCTTTATGGTTGTTGCATCGTTTGCAGGCAGTGACGACATTGACCCAACGGTCCTGTCCGCCCTGGCTTAGCGGGTGGACATGATCCCTTGAAAGCAGGTAGTTAGGAAACTGCAAACCGCAGTAAAGGCACAGATTCTGATCGCGGCGAAACAGGGATTGATTGCTCAACGGTGGCACGTAGCCTGTTGAGAACAGGTGTTTGTGGGGGTTGTGTCCGTAGGTGGCAATAATGGCATCCACGCTGACCGAACTGCGATGGCCACTGATCGCGTTGATGCCGCCGCGGACCTGGTAGAGCGTTTTTCCGAGAGAGTAAGAGACTTGATCAAGCGTGATTAGCCTGACTGCTTCCTGGTATCCAACCCACTCCAATGGCATGCCGGATACATCTGTGCGTAGAACCCGTTGCTGTAAGTTCATAACCTCTTTTGTCGGTTCGGGCATCAATACTTTCCGGCACAAGATATGGTGTTGTTTCACGATCCATTGCCGTATATCTTGTTTTATATTGTTTTGTAATTGTGCGCAAGCGAAAATTTTATCCATGTGAATATTCGCCGATGCAAGCGGGGCGCGTTAGCGCGAACCCGTGGCCCTTTACTGTTGTCTCAAACGCATCGTTTCAATCAGGAGTTGAGTGTGAAAATGGTATTACGCGGAGTTTTTCTCTCCCTGGCGCTGCTCTTGGCGTCGGGTTCGGCACTGGCCGTGTTACCCGTGTCTGTGGACGGCACCCCGCTGCCATCGCTTGCGCCGGTACTCAAGCAGGTGACACCATCGGTGGTCAATGTTTATACCCAAACCCGGGTGCGTGTCAGGAGCCCGTTGCTGGAGGATCCTTTTTTCAGACGGTTCTTCAATGTGCCCGATGTCCCGCGTGAACGTGTTTCGCAAAGCCTTGGCTCCGGCGTTGTTGTCAATGCAGAGAAAGGTTATGTACTGACCAATTATCACGTTATTGCCGGTGCGGATGAAATCGCGGTGGGGCTCAAGGACGGGCGCAGTCTCGAAGCGAAGCTGATTGGCACGGACCCCGATACCGATCTGGCGGTCATCCAGATACCGGCCGAAAACCTGACCGAACTGCAACTGGCGGATTCCGATGAGCTGCAGGTTGGGGACTTTGTCGTTGCGGTGGGTAATCCATTCGGATTGGGTCAGACGGTGACGTCCGGAATCGTAAGCGCACTGGGGCGCACCGGCTTGCGCGGTCTTGAATACCAGAACTTCATCCAGACCGATGCGTCCATCAACCCCGGTAATTCCGGCGGGGCCCTGATCAATTTGCGCGGCGAACTGGTGGGTATCAACAGCGCCATATTCACACCCAGCGGCGGTAACGTGGGAATCGGCTTTGCCATTCCGGCCAGCATGGCCCGCTACGTGATGGACCAGTTGATCCAATTTGGCGAGGTGCGGCGTGGAACCCTGGGTTTAATCGTGCAGGACCTGACGGCGGATCTGGCCGGTGCATTTTCGATCGAGCCCGGTATGGGTGTGCTGGTAGCGGAAGTTGCCGAGGGTTCGTCCGCCCATGATGCGGGTTTGCAGCCAGGAGATGTGATTATCCGCATGGAAAAACGTGATATCAACAGCGCCGCAGATTTTCATAACGCGCAGGGCCGCCTCGCGATAGGTGAGTCACTCAAAGTCGAGTACCTGAGAAAGGGTAAAACACGTAACACCAGCCTGGTCATTCAGCCGGTACCGGTATTGGAAGGGGCCGATCTGGATTATCGCCTCGATGGTGCGCGTTTTGCAGATTTGACCGAAAGGCACAGGCAGCAGAATCTCTACGGTGTGTTGCTCGATGAGCTCGATCAGCGCAGTCGCCTGGCGCGCCAGGGTCTTGCGGTGGGTGACGTCATCACCGGCGCAAACCGCCAGCAGGTGCACAACCTGGCGGACTTCAGGAAGGTCGTCGAAAACACGCGCGGCAGCATGCTGTTGCAGGTCTGGCGCGGCGGCAGGTCCTATATCGTGCGTATCGACTGACGGGCGCGTTTCTTGACGGAATCGGCACCAATCGCTGTATTTGGTGCTTTCCGGTAATACGCGATTAACATAAACTGGGAAGATTCCCGAACAGAGTTTAAATGATGAGCTTTACTGATAAACAAGACGGTATCCCCCTTTACCCGGTCAGTTCGACAAATTTCGAGCAGTGGCTGGCCGGTCTGCCCGGTGTTCAACAGAAGTGGCTGAAGGCGTCAGGTTTTCGTGCGAAGGCAGGTGAGCTGTGCAGTTTGCCGGACAGTAACGGTGAGTTGCAAGGTTATGCTTTTGGCATGGCGGAGAAGGGCTGGTTGTACCAGCTTGCGCCGCTACCGGCAAAACTGGCAGCCGGCAATTACCGCCTGGTGTCGGACTGGAGCCCCAAACAGCGCCTGCAGGCCAGCCTGGGCTGGGGCCTTGCCTGTTACCAGTTCAGCGTGTACCTCAAGTCAAAAACAGAAATGCCATCATTGGCCCTCGATGAAGATATTGCTGGCGGTGCCGAGCGACTGCTGTCTGCGCAGTCGTTGGTTCGTGACCTGATCAACACCCCGACCGAAGACATGGGGCCGGCCCAGTTGGCCGATGCCGCGCAGGCGCAGGCCGATGAATTCGGCGCGGATATGAGCGTGGTTCATGGTGTCGATTTATTAACCAAAAACTTCCCCGCCATCCATGCGGTCGGACGCGCTTCGGACCGCGAACCCCGTTTGATCAAAATGGAATGGGGCGAAGGTGACAAGCCGTTGCTGGCGCTGTGTGGCAAAGGCGTGTGTTTTGATACAGGTGGCCTGAACCTGAAACCGTCAACCGGCATGGCACTGATGAAAAAGGACATGGGTGGTGCAGCCCATGTGCTGGCCCTCGCGCGCCTGATCATGCAGGCGAATTTACCGGTACGTCTGCTGGTACTGGTTCCTGCGGTTGAAAACTCGATATCCGGCAACGCCTATCGCCCCGGAGACGTCATCCCCACGCGTAAGGGTCTGAGCGTCGAAATCGGCAACACCGATGCCGAAGGGCGGGTTGTGCTCGCCGACACGCTGACCTATGCCTGCGAGCATGAACCCGACCTGGTCATTGATTTTGCCACGCTGACCGGCGCGGCGCGCACCGCCATGGGCACCGATCTGCCGCCGATATTCAGCAATGATATTTCAATCGCCAACGAGATCACGGCAGCAGGTGATCTCGAGGAAGACCCGTTGTGGACATTCCCGCTTTATCAACCCTACCAAGAACTGATTAAAAGCCAGATAGCAGACCTGAACAATACGGGCAAAACGCCTTTTGGCGGCTGTATCACCGCAGCGCTGTTCCTCGAATATTTTGTAAACCCGGAAACCGACTGGGTGCACATCGATACTTTCGGCTGGAACCAGACTGCCCGTCCAGGTCGCCCGATCGGCGGTGAAGCACTGGGGCTCAGGGCCGTTTTTCACTATCTGAAAAATCGTTACAGCTGAACCGTCAGGCAACCGGAAGCCATATCGGCGCCCCTAAGCGCATTTGTAGGCTTGGCTTATGGTAATCGTGCCTTTTGTGAGTTGTGCCCTTCGAAACTTGTCTCTTTGATGGGATGCGGAGTACAGGCTGCGTTTGGATCTTGAGAAACTGATCTGTGGGGTCGCCAAGGCTGTGCAGTACCTTGCTTCCAGACTCGCCGTAAACACATCCATGTGGGCTCGAATGAAACATCCATGTTTCATACGGTCCTGAAGCAAGGTACTGCACATCCTTGGCTCAGTGCGTGCCCGAAAATTAAATGGTTTCAAATAAAAATGCTGCGGGTAAGGTTGAAGCCGGGGCGGGTATTCAGTACCAGGACCGTGCGAGACAGGGAGTCGAGCTCGATCCCACATGGAGGTGTTCACGGCGAGTCCTGGTAGTGAATACCCGCCCCGGCGCCCAAATGTCTCGAGGGACTGGCCCGGTTAAACACGGTTACCCAAAAGCGTTTGAATCACTGGCTGGTATCTGAAAAAGCGCTTTACTTTTTCCTATACACACCGGAGTTGATTATAGTCAATTACCTGTCACCCCAAGGAGAGTAAATTCACGCCTGAGAATGCTTCCGGGATTCTCCCGGTTGCCTTGCTGTGCCGCGCCCGCCGGGTGTCGGCAGCTCACACATGCTCGGGAGATTCATGGTATGGACAGGAAGTACAGGATCGCGTGGTTGCCTGGTGACGGCGTTGGCGTGGAGGTCATGGAGGCGGCGCGTATCGTTCTCGACCGCGTCGGTCTGGATGCAGAATATATTCATGGTGATATTGGCTGGGAATTCTGGCGCACCGAGGGCGACGCGTTTCCTGCAAGGACCATCGACCTGTTGAACAATGTCGATGCCGCCATGTTCGGCGCCATCACCTCCAAACCCGTCAAGGAAACCGAAAAAGAACTCGTGCCCGAACTGCAGGGCAAGGGCCTGACCTACCGTTCACCAATAGTACGCATGCGGCAACTCTTTGATCTGTATGTCTGCCTGCGTCCCTGCAAGGCCTTCCCCGACAATCCCCTCAATTATCACGAGGGTATCGACCTGGTCATTTTCCGTGAAAATACCGAGGATCTGTATTCCGGCGTCGAATTCAACCCCGTTCCCGAAAAGTTGCGGGACGTGTTGTCGGAACTGGCCCCGGCCTTCAAAGCGTTCGAGAGCCTGTCCGGCGACGAATACGCGGTGTCGTGCAAGATCAATACCAAAAAAGGCTCCGAGCGGATCATCCGCGCAGCATTCGAGTTTGCGCGCAAGTTCGGACGCAAAAAGGTCACGGTGGTGCACAAGGCC
>DATCZY010000252.1:0-3254 GCA_036525655.1 Lysobacterales bacterium
GACTCCGAATACAAACACCGGAAATGTGACGATTTTTAAATAGTCATCACCTTGCACACCTTGGGCCAATGCAGCCGCAAACAGCACAAAATTCCCGGTTACGTGTGCTGAAAATACGCCACCCATATGAATAAAAGTAGCCGTGTCACAAAAGCCTGCAACCAGGGCCAGCAAGTTTCGGCTTAGCGAACCCAACCTGCTAAGCCGCTGCTGCCAATTGTTGTTCGGCCTGTGCAAGACCCGCGTCAAAATTCTGATTCAACGCATCCGCGCTGAGTACGGTCACATCCTTGATTCCAATGAAACCAAGGAAATGGCGTAACCACGGGGTCAGAAAATCAATTTCCGAGTCGACCCTGGTACCGCCTGAAGCGATAACAACATAAGCTTTTTTGTTCTCCAACAAGCCCACTGGCCCCGCCGAAGTGTAACGAAAGGTCTCACCAACGCGTGCTGCCAGGTCAGCCCAGGCCTTCAATGAGGCCGGCATTGAAAAGTTATAAACCGGCACCCCAATCACAAGGATATCATTGTCTTTTAGCTCAGAGACAATGGTGTCCGACAGGGCGATCGCAGTGCGATGCTCATCGGTACGTTCCTCTGAAGCGGTGAAATAGGCTGCGATTTTGGCTTCATCGATAAAGGGCAAGCCTTCACCCACGTCTCGGTAGGTCACTTGACTACTATTGCCGGTCAGCCGGCCTACCAGTTTTGCGCTCAGTTTGCGTGTTACCGAATCGTCCTTGCGGGCGCTCGCATCGATATGCAGAATTTTCATTTTCCAGTTCCTTCTTTCGCAAGTGTTTAATCAGTCGTTTCAATAACGCGCCCGTTCCGGCACGTCGATAATCAGCACATCGGCATCCGTTACCGCCACCAGGTTGATGCTGTCCCTGTCACGAATCTCGGCGCCATCGCCTTGCTTGAGGGAATGACCATCAAGCGTAATTGCGCCTTTGGATACCAACAAATAAGCCTGGTGTTTAATGGAGTGCCCGAGTTCACTGCCGGCATTGATACGGCCCGCGTGAATGGCAGCGTCCTGATGAATCTGCAAGGGCGCACGACCGTCGCCCGAGACCAGCAAAGTCAAACCACCCTCGGTTTCTTCAGTTGGAAACTCCCTTGCATCCCAACGTGGTTCAACGCCTGTCTTGTTCGGCTCTATCCAGATCTGGTAGAGGCTGGTGTCTTCGCTCTCGAGATTAAACTCGGAGTGGAAGATGCCCGTGCCCGCACTCATAACCTGCACGTCGCCGGCCTCGGTGCGGCCCAGGTTGCCGCGGCTGTCACGGTGGGTGATTGCACCTTTACGGACGTAGGTTATGATCTCCATATCCCGGTGCGGGTGCGTATCAAAACCTGCGCCAGCCTTGATGATGTCATCATTGATAACCCGCAAGGCGCCAAAGCCCATACGTTCGGGGTTGTAGTAGCTGGCAAAACTGAAGTGATGGCGTGCGTCCAACCAACCGTGGTTGGCGTGACCAAGTTGCTCATAGGCGTAAATTTTAATCATGATAAATTCCCAAAAAGCGTCAAAATATTCGTGCTCATATCATACTTATGTTTATATGGTTTAGAGTATAGTTATAAATCATTACACTAGTTCCATTTGGTTACTAATCAACGAAAGGCCATTCGCATGGACCCGATCTCAAAAGTCGCGATTTTTGTTCAAGTTGCGCGGTTACAAAGCTTTGCTGCTGCTGGTCGAAAGCTTGGCATGAGTGGTCCGGCAGTTAGCAAGCAGATACAAGCCCTGGAAGACCGGTTGGGTGTGCGGCTGTTGAACCGAACCACGCGATTGGTAACGCTTACCGAAGAAGGAGCGTTATACCTGGATCGTGCGGCAAAGGCCCTGGATGACCTGCAGGAAGCCGAGCGGAGCATTCAGGAACTGAAAGACTGCCCAACCGGAAAACTAAAGATCAATGCGCCGATGTCTTTTGGTAATCAATACCTGGTCGGTCCTATCGCTCAATTTGCGCAACGTTACCCCGATGTGAAACTGGAAGTTGATTTTGATGACCGCTGGGTAGATGTGATCGCCGAAGGCTATGACGTGGTGGTGCGAATCGGGGTGCTCGAAGACTCCAGTCTGATCGCGCGCAAGTTGGCAAGCTGTCCGATCTTCCTTTGTGCATCACCCGCTTACAAGGCCCGGCACGGTTTCCCGGATCAGCCTTCACAACTGTCCGGCTTCCCGGCGATTATCTATAGTCAACACGGGCAATCCGAAGAATGGCGCTACCAGGCGCCAAACGGTGACCGGGGCTCGGTGCGACTGAATCGCAACTTTGCCGGTAACAGTGCAGAGATGCAATTAGAGGCCTGTCTGCAAGGCCTGGGTATCGGACTTTTGCCCGTCTTTGTAGCCAGTGAGCACCTCGACTCGGGCGCATTGCTACGCGTGCTTCCTGAATATGAAACCTATCCGCAGCGTGGTATCTACGCCTTGTTCCCGCAAAATCGGCACCTGGCAACCAGGGTTCGGTTATTTGTCGATTGGCTAAGTGAGTGCGGGGCCGGCTTTCCCTGGCAGTGAACCGATAAACACCGTTGTGTCAAGAAAGAGAACACCAGGAGCCAGGTATCGCTTCTGCCGACGCGATTTGCGCCGGTAACGAAAACAGCCATAACCTCACCAATTCGGGCCCCATCCAGATCGGGCTCAACATGACTTCCCAGGAGCGACCCTACCGTGCCGGCCCTTATGCCCTGGTGCCGGCAGCAGACGGAAAACCTCCGGTTCTGGCCGATACCGGTGATGAAACTGAAGACGCCGCAGCGGACAAGGCCAAAGAGGAAGAAAAGCCAGGAAAGGCAAAGAACAAAACAAGGACAAGCCCGCCGAAAAAGCGCCGGATACCCGAATCGATCTGCAAAATCTTTCTAAGCGGATCGTCGCGCTGCCAGTGGCCAAATGATAATTTTTACTATCAGCCTTATCACCGCATTCGTATGCTTCTCATCTGCACAGGCTGCCGAACACCTGCGTGAATTGGTTGCGTAGGGCTATGATGAAAACCAACAGGAACTGTTCCTCCATTTTCACCGCAACCCCGAATTGTTCAACATGGAATCGAACACGGCCAGGCGTCTCGCTGAAGACACCAGGGTGCTGGGTTGCGAAGTTACGGAAGGTGTCGGTGGCACCGGTATCGGAAGGTTCCCCATCGGTCAGTATCAGTAGAAATTTCTTATCACTCTGCGGGCGAGTAAGGTAGTGGCCGTTGTGCCGAATCGCCACC
>DATCZY010000253.1:0-12966 GCA_036525655.1 Lysobacterales bacterium
CAATTGGCCTATTGGTTGAACCTTTATAACGTCACTGTCCTGAACGAGATCATCAAGGAGTACCCGCAACGGAACCTGAAGAAACTGTCGGTTGGTAAAAACTCGATATTTTCAGAAAAGATTCTCAATGTCGCAGGTGTACCGCTAAGCCTCGACGATATTGCATACACGATCCTGAAAAACAACTATAACAGCGATCCTCTGATCATTTACGGACTTTACCAGGGCTACATCGGTGGCCCGAACATCCGTAAAAAAGCCTATACCGGCAATGATGTCTGGCGCGCGCTGAAGAACAACGCCAATGAATTCATCAACTCCAACCGCGGCACCTACCCCAAGGATGAAAAGACCTTCCGCGTGTCGAGCCTATACGAACGCAACAAGGCGTTCTTTCCCGATTTCGAGGATGATCTGAGAAAGCATCTCCAGACGTACATCAACGGTGATGAGCGCGCTGAACTGCAGTCTGCATCATCCATCAGGGCCGATATCGACGACTGGACCGTGACCGACCTGGGTGGAACTTACCGCGATTTTGGCGCCGCGTTTGCCGACAGTAACGCGGCCTTGCTGGATTCCGTTAAAAGCACCGTATCGGCCGATGGCGGCGGGGTAATAGCGGCCTCCGCCGGCGCGGGATCCACCACCATGGCAGCCAGCGGTAAACCATTACAGCGCCTTGATCCGGAATTGCTGACCCAGTTGAATATCATCAATGAGAAACGTGAAGTCTCGAATATTTTAAATGCAAACGTGACAATGGAAGAACTGGGTGAAGCGAAAGACCAACCCGCAACCGGGACTGACAAGAAAAACGGGGACGACAAGGATAACGACAATCCCTGAACGACAAACAACGCGGGCCCTGGCGTTTAAGGGCCCGTGTTATAACTCCAGCTATACGCTGTCCAATCAATGAGATTCTAACCAACCTAATGAACCCACTCAGAAAGGTAATGCTTGGATTAAAGCTTCTTTCGCTTGGCCAGGTTGATGAGGCAGCACAACTCAGCTCCAAATTGCTGGCAGAAGCACCAGACGTTGCCCAGGTACACGCTTTCGCATACGAGGTAGCTCTTGCCCAGAATCAAATAATTCAGGCCACTACGCACATTAACCGGGCCATTGAACTGGACAGTGAGCAACTGGATCTGCAATTCAAAAAAGCGGACATCGAAACGATCAGCCGACAGGGGATAAAGGCCCAGGAGACCGCGTCAGCGGTTGCCTCGCGATTCCCGGACGATCCGATGATTCAGCTGCTGACCGCACGGGTGTTCAGTCAATGTGGGAACCATGCCGGCGCTGAGTCCTTTCTATTGAACGCAGGGGCGAAGCAGACAAACGATCCGAAAATTCTTTTTGACTTTTCAACCAACCAATTTTTCCTGGGAAAGATCGCCGAAGCCGAAGATGCCATATCCAGGTTTCTGGATCTTAAGCTCCCAGTAAAAAAAGGACAGAAGCTGTTGCTGAGGTCTCAGTTGCGAAAGCAGACCCCTGATCAAAACCATGTCGACATGTTAAGAAGCTGCCTTTCGCAGCCATTGACAAAAAAAGAAGCGGTCTATATTTATTTTGCTTTGGCCAAGGAACTGGAAGACCTGGGTGAGTATAAACAATCATTCAATGCCCTGAAGTCGGGGGCAGCCCTTCAGCGCCAGCTTGTCAAATTCGACCTGTCTGAAGAATTAGCCAACATGAAGAATGTTTTGAATGCTTTTCAGCCCGCTGGTTTTGCCGGGATTCCTGATTCGAGCTCACAGGATTCACCGATCTTTATCGTTGGCATGCCGAGAACCGGCACCACGCTGGTAGAGCGCATAGTAAGCCAGGCCGAAGGTATCAGGTCAGCAGAGGAAACCTACGATTTCACGATGGCGTTCAGCTCCGTCATCAACAATTACATCACCGCCAATCCGGATAGGAAACTCAACCCCCTGAGCGCCGCCTTAGAGGTGGATTATGGCGAAATCGCCGACAGGTACCAAGGCTATATGCGGGGTATGTTTGGAAAAGCCACCCGCTATTTGGACAAGACGCCGTTCAATTTTCTTTATTGCGGCTTGATTAAAAAAGCATTTCCAAAAGCCCGGATTCTGCACCTGGTCCGTGATCCGATGGACACTTGCTACGCGGTTTTCAAAACCCTGTTCGCCAAGGCCTATTATTTTTCCTACGACCTGGACGAACTGGTGGATTACTACATCGCTTACCGCCAACTGATGGACCATTGGCACCAGTTGATGCCCGGCGCTATCCTTGACGTCCGCTATGAAGAACTGGTGTCCAATCCGCTGGATGTCTCCAGGCGGATTGCCGATTACGTGGGGTTCACCTGGTCCAGCGAATTGATCGAAGTGCAAAACATCACCGGGCAGAGTTCAACCGCCAGCGCTGCGCAGGCGAGGGAACCGATCTACACGAGTTCGGTCAGTCGCTGGCGTCAATTGGAAACTGAGCTTGAACCGTTGAGGCGAAAGCTCACGGCGGCAAATATAGTCGATGAAAACGGGAATCCCCTGCACTGAAGTCTCATAACCGTTCAGGGTCGTGACATGTGCAGCCAATGCACTGGACACCGTCTACCGTGCAACCCCACACACCCTTGGCACAACGGATACTTTTTCGATGCCCAAAAAGAAAGCGGGCCAAAGGGCCCGCTTTCAGTTCTAACAAGTTTCTTATGACTTAGAAACGGAAGGTTGCCTGTGCGTACAGGTAACGACCCAGTGTGTCGTAGAAACCAGCAATGGTATTAGCATTCGTTGTCAGAGTACCACCAACCATCGGCGGTTCTTTGTCAAAGACGTTGTTAACACCAACGGTCACGTCGTGGTTTTCCATGAAACGGAAAACTGCACTCAGATCGATGTAGTTTTGGGCCTTTTTCATGTTGGCACCTGCAATCTGATCAGCAGTTCCATCATATTTGACACCATCAAAATAACGCCACCTTGCAGTTACTGACCACCACTCGTTGGAATCATACTGGGTAGAAAGCGTATGACGCCACTCCGGTGCCGGGAAGCAACGTGTGCTGATGAGACCTACACAATCATAAGCCGAGTCAGGGCTAGCCGGCAGAGGTGTGATTGTCCTGTCCAACATGTACGTACCAATCATGTTGGTCGTCCAGGTTCCACCAAAACCTTCAGTTGCCCAGTTAAACGCCAGATCGACACCTGACCACTTATTCGTACCGACGTTCAATGTGGTATCTTGTATGAAACCAGCAGTACCCTGCCAAAGGTTACCATTAGGTCCACGGTTGATATTTTCACACAAAACGCCGTTTAAACCACACTGTTCAAGAATGGTCGTAGCACCAATGTTACTGATCGTTTCGTTAATCTCGATTTGCCACCAGTCAACTGAAATTGTCATGGTATCCATCGGATTGATGACAATACCAGCAGTCCAGGTATCCGCTACTTCAGGATCCAGGTTCGGGTTACCACCAAACAAGCCATTATACTGGCCTGCCGGGCTTGCCGAAATATTGCCATACTGTGCAGGTGTAACACCTGTATTTGCACATTGAGCCGCAGTATAAGCAGGGGAACTGCCAGTACACGGATCGGCACCAGACCACAGACCAAGGGCCTGGGTTGAGAACAACTCACTGACGTTAGGAGCACGTACAGCACGGTTGTAACCCACGCGAACATTCAGCATATCGATCGGCTGCCAGTTAAAGCCCGCACGGTAAGTGCTGTTGCCGCCACTGGTGCTGTAATCTGAATAACGGTAAGCGAGGTCGAGGTTAAGCGCTTGTGCAAACGGAGCATCCGACAGCAGCGGAATGTTGGCTTCGCCAAAGAATTCCAGAACGCTGTACTGACCGTCAACACCCGGTGTCGGACCACCCTGGCCAGCGAGCGAACCCTGCTGGAAAATGGTGTCGGAGGTACGGTTGTACTTCTCAATACGGTGTTCGAAACCGCCGGCAACCATGATGGAATCGGCACTACCGATATTTAAGCCGGTATCACCGGTTACATAACCGTTGATAACACGGGTTGAAGTCTTACCGGTTGCAATGGCCGTACCAAGCAGCGCATTTGCTGCTTCGGGTGTAACACCCTGGTAGGTGAATACCTCATAAGGAATACAACCCGCAGTTGCTGCACAAAGATCACCGTCAACTGCAATACCGATATTGGGTGTCAACATATCGTTCAAGTAGGCCAGGGTGGAAGCCGAAGAGCCATACAGGTAAGACATATCATAATCCCAATCATCGTTAATTGAGCCTTTCAGGCCGGTAACGATACGGAAGCTGCTGTGCTCGAAGTTACTGCTACGCGGACCACCTTCAACGTTACGCTTACCGATCTGAAGACCGAATTCTTGAGCATCCGGGTAAAGGCCGACCAACGAATCACGGAAGGTTTGCGGGAACAGGGGGTTGTCCAACGGCAGCACGTAAGTTGCAGCATAGAAAGTACCTGATTCGGCGATCTGACCAGCGGTACGGTCGTTTGCAAAGTTTGTTTCCAGGTAAGCAATCGCGTGCTCGTTGATTTCATAATCTACAAACGCACCCAGAGACCAACGCGTGTCAGGACGCATGAAGTGGTTGATCGGGCCATAGTTATAGATGTTGCTACCATCGTAAGGCAGCAGAGAGCTATCCGGTTGTAACGACATCCATTGGGATGTGGACTGATCTACAACGCCATCGTATGCAGGGTATACAAACATGTTCGGCACGGGCGCAGTACTGGAACCACCGCATGATGTACCGGCATTGCTCAATGCACAGCTTGAGTAGTCACGTGAACCCTGCAGCAATTCCTGGTTTTCACGCCAGGTGCCATAAACGGTCGCATTACCGCGGCCATCAGCAAAGTCACCACCGATAACAAGTTCAATATTATAGGCCTTGCCGTCGATACCGGAGCTGCCTGTAGGATATTCAAAGTTCCTTTTATCCATCAGACCTTGAATATATTTGTTGTCATTCTTGTGCTGGTAACCGCTGATGCCGGCACTGATTTCAACACCGTCAACACGACGCATGATGAAGTTGACAACACCCGCCACAGCGTCAGCACCGTAAGTGGCTGATGCACCACCGGTCAGCACTTCAATACGCTCGATCATGGCGGAAGGAATCTGGTTAACGTCCACTGCCTGCGTGCTAACGCCACCAGGTGGGAAACGGCGACCATTCATAAGAACCAGGGTGCGGTTTGCGCCAAGTCCACGAAGGTCAATAGAAGCGGTACCGGAGATACCGTTTGCATCAAATGAATGCAATGCGGTTTCAACCTGCGGCAAGCTGTTCAATACGTCTTCAACACGGGTCAAACCAGTTGACTCGATCTGGTCCATTCCAACGACAGTTACTGGACTGGTGCGGCCAAAGCCGTCTACTGTGGCGATACGTGAACCGGTTACGATCACTTCTTCTAATAAGTCTTCAGCATTCTCATCCTGATCTTCCTGCGCCACAGCTACTCCTGTGACCATCAACGATGCTGTAAGTCCTAGTGCGGAAGATACCGCGAGACTCAGTAGCTTTTTATGTTGCATTACCATTTCTCCTAAATTTAACAGTTTTTTGTCAGTGACTCTTGATTCTAAACCCCAAAAGCTACTGACGGCTTTTTTTAGTTCCTAAAATAACAATAGAAAAAACAACAACTAATCTGTGAAATTGCTATTTCAGGCTTAAGTTGTAGTCTCAGATGTTAAATTTACATTAATTTAATTCAAAAAGCACTCTTTTTTTGGGCCCACTCCAGGCCCGCTCAAGGACGTGATTATCTAAATATTGTATGTTTCAATCAAAGATCAGGGGGCGTCCGGCACCCGGTTTTTGAAGGCGCCAGGGGCCCGGAAATTGCAGTAATGTTAAATGGATTTTAGCGCGAAAACGCAAGGTTGCTTGCAAATGGGCGCCATGATGGTTGCTATCAATGTGGCAGGCAGGGGCCGAACCCCTCCGCTCCGGCATTTGCATAGTTCGAAAAAAAGCCCCGGTTTCTGGCCGGGGCATTTTATCCTTATATATGCCTTAGTACCGTGGCGGTTGCTAGTCCTGCTTAAGCTTAATATTGCCACTGAAACTCTCAACATGTACTTCGGCGCCGCTATTACCGGTCGTATATTTCAAATAGCTGCCCGGACCGTGTTTCGCCTGCTCGACCGAACCAAAATCAGTGGTGATGCGACCACTGAAACTCTGCGCCTTGAACACACCGGACTGCGATGCCGGCAACATGATGGCAACATCACCACTCATGCTCTCTACACTTAACCTGCCATTTTCGGAAACTTCAGCGACTGCTGTCATGTCTCCCGAGACCGTTTCAAGTTTTACGCTGTCGACCAGACCAGCCTGTAACTCCATGTCGCCGGAAACCGTGGTCGCTTCTATTTCGCCCGATATACCTGATAGCGTAACGTCACCTGATACCGATTCGGCTGAAATTCGTGGCGTTTGACCACTAAACTCAACATCACCACTGACGGATTCAATCGAAACCCGGCGACTGGTAGCGCTGACGCCAACGTCACCACTGACAGAAGATAGCGTCAGTTTTTCATTATCCATTCCCGACACATCAATGTCGGCACTAACCGCAGAGGCATCTACGCTGGCGCCTTTGGGAACCATCAGTTTCAGCTCGGAGTTATCGACATTCCTTTGATTGCGGTTCACGACTGTGATTTGCAGAGAGGCGTTATTAGCGCTGATTTCCAACTCATCAACGCTGTCTCCCAGTTCGCCGGTCAGATGTGCTTCGTTCCGGTCCCATCCGCGAATTTCAATACTACCAGCGACATTTTCAATTGAAATGCTCGCATTCCCATCGATATCCCAGCGCTCATCCACTGACTGCCCGGCAAAAGCGGATGCCGATGCGAGCAGCATTAAAGCCGCGGTTATCTTCAGGTTTTCCACTTTCATGTCCTTCTCCAGTCATTTTGTTCGAGCAATGCCAGTTGCTTTACAAACTGCAATTGCTGCGATCTTAGATCCAATAATTTTTCATTCAAATAAATATCTGACGGGTATTGCTGCAATGCCGCCAACAGCGCTGTTTCCGCCTGTAGCAGGGCTTCCCAACTGCCCCGCAGGGCATCCGGCTCTTCGCCTTCAAGGCGCAGGCCCGAATAATCAAGCGGCACCAACTCGCCAAATGCCGCCTGGTATTCCAACTCGGTGGCTTTCACGGTGCCGATCAAAGCATATTCCTCAACGGTTTGCGACATTTGACCCGGGGAACCTGCATCCATTCCGCGACCGATAAAAATACCGGCGGCCAAGGCCAATAATACAGCTGCAGCCATCGCCGGTGTGCGCCAGAACGGTACTTTGTACCGTGATTCACGTTTCGGCACAACGGCCTCAAGTCGCTCATTAATACCAGGCCACAGATCCCGCTGCGGTTTCATGCTGCGGGGCAATGACCCAATTGCCTTTTGTAATTCTGATTCTTTCATCGTTCTTACAACATCCTTCAAATATTTTCAGTATCCTTCAGTACTTCCTGGATCAACTTCCGTGCACGGTGTAACTGCGCCTTGGAAGAGCCGACCGCCATTCCGGTCATTTCCGCAATTTCGTCATGCTGGTAGCCTTCAATGTCATACAGGATCAGCACAGTTCTCGCTCTTTCGGGCAATCCGGCAATGGCAGCTTCGAGGTCTTTCCTCAAACCGGCAAACACGTCGCGATCACCCACCTGCACACGTTCAATGTCTTCACTGAATTCCTGTTCACGCCGCAAACGCTTTACGCGAATGCGGCGGTCACTCAAAACAACATTGATGGCCAAGCGGTGTAACCAGGTTCCGAACTTGCTATCACCCTTGAAAAGGTCAAGCTTGTTCCATGCCCTGACAAAAGCTTCCTGCACCATGTCTTCCGCCAACGCCCCATCGCCACCACACATACGCCAGCAAAGTCCATATATCCTGTCGCAGTGACTGCGGTAAAGCTTCTCGAATGCAAGCCGGTCGCCTGCCTGGGCCAATTCGACCCAGTGCGTATCGGTAGCGGACAAATCTGCATTGTCGTGCTGCCACGTTGTCACCGCTTGCATTCCTCCCATGTACCTTTAGATGTAAACCAGAAGAAAGGGTTTAAAAGTAACCTGCAAACTGCAAAGTTAACATGCTTTTATTCAATTTCGCCCAAAGCAAAGCCACTTTACTCGTTCCGCCCATGTCTCTCACGAGGGATTGCAAATGCAAACAGACTTTTTTTTCAAAGTCGCATGTGCCTGGCCAAACTTTTCACATATGCCCAGTTACCCTGGAAGCAGGGCAACAGCTTTTTATTATCGCGTTGACATTTGCAGTGTCCGGGACACAACGGTGGCCTGCCCTGTTAACGCAGTCGAACTGTAAGCGAAAACTGATGCAGGTCCGCTGGTGTGTGGAATGATACTTTGAATAGCATTTGCGGCGAGCGGCAGCCTGCTTTCGGAAGTCCCAAAAAAAGGGCTGCTCCAGTGAAGGGGCAGCCCTTATTTTTATACGTTGGCGTTCAGTTTGAGTCTTTTAAAGCCACTGCTACTTTATCCAACTCGGTTATCATCCGGGTTGGCAGGCGATCTCCATATCCTTCCAGATACTCCTTGATCTGCTCCATTTCGGCGGACCAGGCAGCGCGATCAACATCCAGCAGCGCTTCGAGTGTTGAGGCGTCGGTACCAAGGCCGCTGATATTGATATCCGCCGCGTTCGGTATACCACCGATAGGGGTTTCATTGACTCCGACCGCGCCCTTGCTGCGATTGATGATCCACTCGATGACACGCATGTTGTCACCAAATCCCGGCCACATGAATTTTCCGTCCTTGTCTTTTCTGAACCAGTTCACGTGGAAGATCGGTGGCAGATTCTCAGCCCGATCGGTGAAAGACAACCAATGGGCCCAGTAGTCGGCGAAGTTATAACCGCAAAATGGTTTCATGGCCATTGGATCGCGACGCACGACACCTACCTGGCCAATCGCGGCCGCCGTTGTTTCAGAAGCCATGCTGGCACCGAGCAGTACACCGTGTTGCCATGATTTGCTTTCCATGACCAACGGTACGAGGCGTTCCCTGCGCCCACCAAACATGATGGCGGAAATCGGCACACCCCGGGGCGCCTCCGCCTTTTCTGAATAGGACGGGCATTGTTTCATGGGTACGGTAAAACGTGAATTCGGTTGTGCTGCCGGTCCGACTTCAGGGTTGTAAGGATTACCCCTCCAATCGGTGACGGGCACCATATCGTCCTTGCCTTCCCACCAGGGTTGATTATCGGCGGTCACGCCGACATTGGTAAAAATGGCATTGTGGTCAAGCATGGCCAAGGCATTGGGGTTGGTTTTCGCGCTGGTACCCGGCGCAACGCCGAAAAACCCTGCCTCCGGGTTAATTGCCCACAATCGTCCGTCTTCGCCGGGTTGCATCCAGCAAATATCGTCACCGATGGTCCAAACCTTCCAGCCATCGTATTCCGCCGGAGGAATCAACATGGCGAGGTTGGTCTTGCCACAGGCCGAGGGGAATGCCGCGGCTACGTAATGGGTTTCTCCCTGCGGGTTTTCGATCCCGACGATCAACATATGTTCCGCCAGCCAGCCTTCGCTGCGCGCCTGGTAACTGGCAATCCTCAAGGCGTGGCATTTCTTGCCCAGCAGGGCGTTTCCGCCATAGCCGGAGCCAAAGCTCTGAATCATCAGCTCCTCTGGAAAGTGCATGATGAAACGGCGATCGGGATCCAGTTCACCAATTGAGTGCAGGCCCTTCACAAAAGTACCCTCACGTTCAATCCGCGCCAGTGCATCGCTACCCATACGCGTCATCATTCTCATATTGGCCACGACGTAGGGACTGTCGGTTATTTCAACACCGCAACGTGACAGGGGTGAGTCGATCGGGCCCATGCAATAAGGGATCACATAGAGCGTCCGGCCACGCATGCAGCCATCATACAGGTCGCGCATCTTGGTCTTGGCTTCGTCGGGCGCCATCCAGTGGTTGTTCGGGCCGGCGTCATCACGTTCGGTTGTGCAGATGAACGTCAGGTGCTCCACCCTGGCAACATCACTTGGGTCCGAGCGGTGCAGGTAGCAACCCGGATGCGTATTTTGGTTCAACTCGATAAACTCGCCGCTTGCCAGCATGCCGTTAACCAATTGCCGGTGCTCATCTTCACTACCGGTACACCACTGGATATTATCCGGTTGAGTCAATGCACTGACTTCTTCAACCCACTGCTTCAAAATCTGGTTGCTGGTCACGTTTTACCTCTTCTAATTCGTACGCATCAGAAAGGACTGAATGCATGTTAAAAAATCGGGCGAACCCGCCAATCGCCGGTTAGTTTCAATGCGCTCAAAACGTAACCAAAAAAGACGCCGTCAAGGCTACTTTTCGGGGATCAGAGTCGCAATGACGTGGGTCATATAGGCTTCAAACTCTTCTGAACTCAGACTGGGTGTCTGGTGTTGCTTCTGTAATTGCAAGAAACCCAGGTAAGCCGAATAAGTCAGCCGTGCACGATGTGACGCTTCCTGTGGGTCGAAGCCGATCTCTGCGAAGGCCTTTTCAATATGACGCATGCGGCGCTCTGCCACTCTTTCCAGCAATGGCTCAACCTGCGGATGATCCGAAGCCATGCACAATGAGCTATAAACGTTATGAGTCAGTTTTTCGCGCCCGGTCCGTCTGAAGAAGGACCTCAACCGTTCACGGGGATCTTCAATGGCGCCCAGTGATGTCTGGAGATTGACCTCGTCGTGCTTTTCCCAGCGAATCAGGGATTGCTCCAGCAGTGATTCACGATTTTGAAAATGCCAGTAAAAACTGCCCTTGGTAACACCCATGCGCCTGGCAAGCAATTCAACGGCAACTGCGCGGATACCTTTCTCGGCAATCAGCACCAATGCCTGTTGCTCCCAATCGCCCGCGCTGAGAGTCGAACGTTCTTTCTTTTTAGCCACTGCCTGAGTCACAAACGCCAACCAACATTATTGAAATGTAATGTGAAGCATAACCGAGAATGACATTTCAAAATAGCTTAGATAGCGGTTGACTCCAGCCAAAGCATTTACCATACTCAGAAGTATGGAGACGTATTTTTTACGATACAGTCCAAACCTGCACGGTCACTTTTCCAACAAAGACCGTCGCGGGGCACTGATTTGATTAATTTCGGAGGGTAATGGTAATGTTCTGGATGATGATTTTAGGCTTGCTGGTATTTTCACTCATCGCAGCCTATCGTGGTATCAACCTGCTTAATTGGACCATCGGCATGGCCCTGGTGCTGGTTGGATTTGCCGTTTTTACAAATGTTTCGATGTTGGCAGTCAGAGTCTTGTCAGTTTTGTTCGCCGCCGTCGCTGTCCCGCTTAATTTCAAACCATTTAGACGCCAGTGGCTGAGTGCTCCATTTCTCGCGATCTATCGCAAAATGTTACCGACGCTCTCTGATACCGAAAAAGTGGCGTTGGAAGCGGGAACGGTGGGCTGGGAGGGTGAGCTTTTCGCCGGCAACCCCAACTGGGAAGCATTGCTGGAGCAAGTCTGGCCACAACTGAGCAAAGAAGAGCAGGCCTTCGTAGATGGGCCGGTAGAAGAATTGTGCAACATGCTCAAGCCTTGGGAAAACTCACACGAGCTTGCTGATCTGCCTCCCGAGGTCTGGAGTTTTCTGAAAGAGAACCGCTTTTTTGGCATGATCATCCCCAAGGAATATGGCGGACTGGGCTTTTCTGCACTCGCGCATCGCGCCGTACTCCAGAAAATCGGTTCTGTTTGCGCAGTTGCCGGCAGCACCGTGGCGGTTCCAAATTCATTGGGTCCCGCAGAGCTATTGGTCCATTACGGCACGGACGAACAAAAGAATTACTATCTACCACGTCTCGCCAAGGGTGAAGAGATGCCCTGCTTTGGCTTAACCGGTCCTACCGCGGGTTCGGATGCAACCTCCATTCCCGATACCGGAATCATATGTAAAGGCAAGTACAAGGGTAAGCAGGTTCTGGGTATGCGTCTCAATTTTGACAAGCGCTATATCACGCTTGCACCGGTTGCCACGATCGTGGGCCTTGCATTCAGATTATATGACCCTGATGGCCTGGTGGGCGATAAAAAGGACATCGGTATCAGTGTTGCCCTGGTGCCCAGGGATACTCCCGGAATGGAGATCGGTAAGCGTCACATGCCCTTGAACGTCCCGTTTTCCAATGGTCCGGTGCGCGGCAAAGATGTATTCGTCCCACTCGATACGTTGGTGGGTGGTATCGATATGGCCGGTAAAGGCTGGCGCATGCTGATCGAACTGCTGGCCGTTGGACGGGCCATTACACTGCCTTCCTCTTCTTCCGGTGGCGTGAAGTTATGTGCATTAACAACCGGTTCGTATGCAAGAATACGTAAACAATTCAATTTACCGATCGGCCGTTTTGAAGGTGTTGAGGCGGCGATGTGCCGACTGGCAGCCTATACTTACTCGATCTCCGCCCTGTCACGCATGACTGCAACCGCGGTCGATCTTGGTCAAAAACCTTCGGTACCTTCGGCTATCGCCAAATACCATGCCACCGAAATGGGCCGTCAGGTCATTACCGACGCCATGGACGTGCACGGCGGCAAAGGCATTGTCATGGGTCCGCGAAACTATCTCGGCAGAGGCTGGCAAGGGGCGCCTATCTGGATTACCGTTGAAGGCGCCAATATCCTGACACGCAGCATGATGATCTTCGGCCAGGGCGCAATCCGTTGCCACCCTTATGTGCTGAAGGAAATGCAGGCCGCGAGAATGGAAGACCGGGCAAAAGGCCTCGAAGAATTTGATCGTCACCTGTTCGGTCACATTGGTTACAGTATAGGCAATGCCGTTCGCAGCATGATACTCGGATTGAGCTTTGCCCGTTTTGCCGCCGTCCCGACCGACCGGAAAACCGCACGTTATTACCGCAAGCTTACACGCTACTCAGCTGCG
>DATCZY010000254.1:0-2594 GCA_036525655.1 Lysobacterales bacterium
AGACAGGAATTGTTGCCCTTCCCAGTGGCGTTCAATACCGCATCATCGAAGAAGGTGACGGTGCCCGCCCCGGTCTCGAGAGCAGGGTCACGGTTCATTACCGCGGTTCAAAGCTGGATGGTCGTGAATTTGACAGCTCATTCGCACGTGGAACGCCGGAAGAGTTTACCGTCAATGCTGTTCTGAAGGGTTGGCAGGAAGTCTTGCCCTTGATGAAAGTTGGTTCTACCTGGCAGGTATTTGTGCCACCAGAACTGGCTTTCGGAGCCCGTGGCAATCCGCCGGTAGGCCCGAATGAGGCCCTGATGTTTGACCTTAAGCTGATTGAAATACTTCAATAAAAAGACACGGGCCGGGTGGCGCAAGCTACCCGGCCTTTTTTTTACCTGCTGATTGAGTAAAACCATCTTTTTGTGCCGGCCAGGCCTTGTGTTCAGCGGGGTCTGTTGATAACTATCAGGTCTTGATACCATGTTGCGATATGCCAACTGAATTGCACAATTTGCTTTTGAGGGCTGTTTCTCCCTTTGAAAAAGGGGTGTCCGCACTTAAGCTCAATGCAATGCGCGGTGCTGTCGGCAACCAGTCGCGGCCAAATCGAACCGCTGCTGTCCTGGTCCCCGTGTTGGACAAACCTGAACCGGAAATTCTTTTGACTGTTCGTTCCGAGTTGTTAATGCAACATCCCGGGCAAGTCAGTTTTCCGGGCGGCTCTGTTGACCGTAGCGACAGCTCGGCGGTCTACACTGCCTTACGTGAAGCACAAGAAGAGATTGGCCTGGAATTCTCCCAGGTTTCCCCGCTGGGTTTTCTCGATCGTCTGGACACGATATCGGACTATAGGGTATTGCCGGTCGTTGGCCTGGTCCAGCCTGCGTTTGTATGGAAGCCCGACCTGCGCGAAGTATCGGAAGTGTTTACCATTCCTTTGAAAATAGCGGTCAACCACCGGGAATACTCCCACCAGAAAATCAGTCGGGACGGGAAAAGTGTTGTGATTTCCTCGTTGAATTGGCAAGGGCATAAAATATGGGGCATCACGGCGACCATTTTGTTGAATCTTGGCAGTCGCATGGAAAGATCAAGCTGCGAAACAACCGGGTTCCATCTCTATTCATAATGAAGTGCAGGCGGATTAAATTTTGTGAAAGATAAAATGCTGGTTTCCGCGCAGGAATTACACGCTGCACAAGCAAGCAAATCGTGCCTGGTTTTTGACTGCCGGTTTGTTCTCAGTGATCCTGCTTCAGGCTACAGGGACTACCTCGATGCACACATTCCAGGAGCGCTTTACGCGCATCTGGATGATGATCTTTCAGGCCCGGTAACCGATAGCAGCGGCCGCCACCCTTTGCCCGCTGCAGAAAAGTTTGCTGAGTTCCTCGCGCGGTCCGGCTGGCGGCCCGGCACCATGCTGGTTGCGTATGATCTGGCAGATGGGTCTATCGCTGCCAGGTTGTGGTGGTTGATGAAGTATTTTGGCCATGATGACGTTGCTTTGCTCGATGGTGGTTTTCGAGCCTGGCAATCAGAAGGTTTTGAACTGCAGAGCGGCGTAGTTACCACAGCCCGAACAACACCCGTAAGCCTGACGGCGCGGGCCGATATGGCGGTGTCTACAGCGGACATTCTCGATAATATCGGTGACGGCGGCAGGGTCCTGGTGGATGTACGTGCGAGTGAGCGTTTCAGGGGTGAAGTTGAGCCAATTGATCCCGTTGCCGGGCATATTCCCGGATCGTTAAATTTTCCGTTCCAGTTGAATCTTTCCGCAACCGGCTGTTTCAAGCCGATAGCGGATGTCCGTGAAAGGCTCACGACGCTGGCGGGGCGTCACCGACCCGATGAAATGATATACATGTGCGGTTCCGGCGTTACCGCCTGTCACACGTTGTTTGCAGCCGAACTGGCCGGGCTGAAAGGGTCAAAACTGTATGCAGGTTCATGGAGTGAATGGATACGGGATCCATCCCGGCCGGTAGAACCTTAAAAGGTCTGAACCGGACCGGGGTGTGTTTCCCGTCCGCATATCACCAGCTCAGGCTGATTTTTTATGCATGGTCTCGTAGCGGGCAAATAGCTTCGCAAGAAATTGACCCGTGTGTGACTCGCTGACCCGTGCCAGTTGCTCGGGTGTCCCGGTTGCGATGATTTCACCACCGCGGTCGCCACCTTCCGGACCCAGGTCGACGACCCAGTCAGCGGTTTTGATCACATCCAGGTTATGTTCGATAACCACAACCGTATTGCCATGATCGCGCAGGCGGTTCAGTACATGCAGTAATTGCTTGATGTCATGGAAATGCAATCCGGTGGTCGGCTCATCCAGGATATACAACGTCTGTCCGGTGTCGCGCTTGGACAGTTCCTTGGCCAGCTTGATCCTTTGTGCTTCACCACCCGACAGTGTCGTGGCGCTCTGGCCGAGCGTGATGTAGGAAAGGCCGACATCCATAAGTGTCTGCAATTTGCGCGCCACCGTAGGAACCGGTGCAAAAAACTCCAGGGCCGTTTCAACGGTCATGCCGAGTACCTCGTGGATGTTCTTGCCCTTGTAGTGAACACCGAGGGATTCGCGGTTGTAGCGTTTGCCG
>DATCZY010000255.1:0-2735 GCA_036525655.1 Lysobacterales bacterium
TCCAGGCCTTCACTGCCGGCACCGGAGACTGACTGATAAGTCGCAACATTGATCCGCTCAATGCCGGCAATGGCGTGAATCGGAGCAATGGCTATCAGCATCTGGATGGTTGAACAATTCGGGTTGGCGATGATGCTGCCGGGTGGCAGGTTTTCAAGCAGGTCGCCATTGATTTCCGGCACCACCAGCGGGATGTCATCTTCAAGCCGGAAGGCCGATGTGTTATCGATAACCGTGCAGCCCGCTTTTGCGGCCTTTGGCGCATACTTTAAGCTGATGCTTGCACCGGCGGAGAACAAACCGTAATCAGTTCCGCTGAAATCGTAGTCATTCAACACCTCCACCGGTAGCTTCCGATGACCGAAATCCACGCTTTTACCGAACGACTTCTCACTCGCAAGCGCATGTACCTCGGCGTCACCAAAACCATATTCCGCCAGTATGGACAGCATGGCCTCACCCACTGCACCGGTTGCACCAACCACTGCTATTTTCAGTTTCTTGCTCATAATTAAATTTGATACCTTCAATTCATCCGTTCTGTGCACGTTGCCTGAGCACATGATCCATTAAAACGAGCGCCAGCATGGCCTCGACGATTGGGGTTGCCCTGATGCCCACACAGGGATCATGGCGGCCCTTGGTGATCACTTCCACGGCATTGCCGTGTATATCCACACTCTTGCAAGGGATGCGCAGGCTCGACGCGGGTTTGAAAGCCACGCTAACGAGCACATCCTGGCCACTGGATATGCCGCCCAGAATACCACCGGCATGATTGCTTAAAAAACCATCGGGCGTAATCTCATCCCGATGCTCTGTCCCCAGTTGCTCAACGCAATCAAAACCGGCCCCGATTTCCACGGCCTTGGCCGCGTTGATACCCATCATCGCCGACGCCAGGTCTGCATCCAGCTTGCCGTATACGGGTTCGCCCAGGCCCGCCGGGACGTTGCGTGCCACCGCCGATATCCTTGCACCACAGGAATCACCGGACTTTCTCAAGCTATCCATGTAACTTTCAAGCTGTGCCAGAACACTGGCATCCGGACAGAAAAACGGGTTGTTTTCCACACAGTCCATATCCATGACGTGGTCGGTCCGTATCGGTCCGAGTTGGGCCAGCCAGCCCTGTATTTCAATACCGAATTGCTCTCGCAGGTATTTGCGGGCGATGGCGCCGGCCGCAACACGCATGGTGGTCTCACGCGCGGATGAACGCCCGCCACCACGATAGTCACGAAAGCCGTACTTTTTCCAGTAGGTGAAATCCGCATGGCCCGGCCTGAATTTCTCCGCTATATCGGTATAGTCCTTTGAACGGGCGTCGGTGTTCTCAACAACCAGCGCGATCGGTGTTCCGGTCGTGCGCCCTTCAAAGACACCTGAAAGTATCTGAACATCGTCCTTTTCCCTGCGTTGCGAAGTATGTCTGCTCTTGCCGGTGGCGCGACGTGTCAGTTCGCCCTTTATGTAATCGGCGTCAATTTCCAGACCCGGCGGGCATCCGTCAATGATACAGCCAATGGCGGGTCCATGACTCTCGCCAAAGGTCGTCATTCGAAATATCCGACCGAAGGTGTTATCAGACATTTTTTCTTTGCTCCAGAATAGCTCGCACGTCCTCTCGACATGCTATCAATTGATCATACTCCAGCATGAATATACCGTCGCCACCCGCGTCGAAATCCAGCCAGAAAAATGGCACACGGGGCAATATTTCCTGCAGTGTCTCGGCGCTTTCACCCACTTCCACTACCAGGATACCCCGTTGCTTCAAATACCCCGGTGCAGCATCCAATATTTTCAGCACAATATCCAGTCCATCTTCACCGCTGACCAGGCCCAGGGATGGCTCGGCCCGGTATTCCGCAGGCAACTGCTCGAACACATCAGCGGATACATACGGCGGGTTACTGACAATCAGGTCGTAAGCGGTCTTGTCGAGCGCGGAAAAAAGATCCGAGCGAATCAGGCGGACGCGGTCATTCACAGCGTGGCGTTCGATATTCTGCTTGGCGATATTCAGTGCCTCAGCGGAGATATCGACCGCGTCAACGTTACATTCCGGTATATATACCGCCATCGCAATGGCGATACAACCGCCACCGGTGCACATGTCGAGAAGGCGGGCACCCTCATGCAGATCCAGCCATGGCGAGAACTTTTCCACGATCAACTCCGCCAGCGGCGAGCGTGGAATCAACACCTGCGGACTGACGACAAAATCCAGTCCGCAAAAACGCGCCTCACCCGTCAGGTATGCCAACGGACAGCGCTCATTGATCCTGCGGGCCAACAAAGCCCTTAACGCTGCCTGCTGATCCTCGGTAAGGATGACATCCCATTGCTGGAAGCTGCCATCGATTGGTTTTCCGAGCACGTGCAACAGCATCCAGGCAGCCTCATCATGTGCATTATCGGTGCCATGACCGAAAAACAAACCTGCACGATCCATTTCGGCGGCGCAAAACTCAAGCCAGTTATCGGCAGTTTGCATAAAAGTCCTGTTGAATCTGGTAAACCATGGTGCAAAATAGAAACTAGTTTAATGCATCGTAACCGATGGCCTGCCATTCGTCAGGATGCACTAAACGGAACAAGCCGACAGGCATTATAGTTGACTGTCATAAACGTCGTAAGATTCTTCGCACCCAAAGGTTTGCAGAATGAAATCAGTTATAGAGCGCATACTTGCAGGCTTGCAGTATATCCTGCCGCAGCATTTCCTGTCC
>DATCZY010000256.1:0-4176 GCA_036525655.1 Lysobacterales bacterium
AATTAAATCCAAACGGTTTTGCTGCAGCGGTAAGTGGGGTTATAGACTTTAATAAATTCAAATGTAAGGCGGCCATTTTCCGGCATGCAGTCACTGTACAGGCACCGCCCGGCCCCGTAGGCTCCATGACCGGTCGTTGGGTCGGTAAATATAAACCATAGGCTTTTAGCATCCGCACCTCCCAGGCCAGGCAGGCTGTCCACCGATCTCAAGTTTGAATGCACCAAACACACTGGACTCGATAGCCTTTCCGAGCACATTGACAATTTCTATCACCGTGCCTTCCGGTGACCGGATAAATTTCCCATCTATGCGCCATGAACCGTCAAGGGAATAGTTGTCCACGCCTTTGAAGTTTTGTAAGGCTTTTACCTGTGAGTCCTTGATGCGAAGCGTGCAAGGTTCTCTGAAAATGACATTGACGCTCAAAGGTTCCGTTTGTAATGAAGGTGAAAAAAGGCCACTAACGAGAACCAATCAAAACAATAACCCGGATAGGCCTTAAGCCGGCAATCGATTGTTTTGAAGTGTCATTTTATCCTGCCGTATATGTCCTCAAGGCGTTCGATATCATCCTCGCCGAAATAGTTACCGGTCTGAACCTCGATCAGGTGTATGTCTTCATCACCGGGGTTTTCAAGCCGGTGCAGAGTGTCAACCGGAACATAGGTGGATTGGTTGGCCTCCAGCAAAAACTCCCGATCACCGAGCCGGACCTTTGCGGTACCCTTCACCACGGTCCAATGCTCCGCCCTACGGCGATGCATTTGCAGAGACAGCACCTGACCGGGTTTGACAACCAGTCGCTTGACCTTGCAGTCAGCAGCATCTTCCAGAATGGTATAACTGCCCCAGGGCCGGTGTACCGTCTTGTGAAAACTGACAGCCTCGTGCTTCAATGCCGACAGTTGGGCCACCACTTCTTTCACATCCTGGGCCTGGTTGCGGTCAGCCACCAACACGGCATCCCCGGTGTCGACGATAACCAGGTTTTTTACACCCACGGCAGCGACAATCCGCTCTCCGCTCTGAACGAAACAATCGGTTGAACCCACCATGATGGCCTTGCCTTTTACACGGTTACCTGCCTCATCTGACTCATAGAGCTCACTGATGGCCTTCCATGAACCTATGTCGCTCCAACCAAAATCACTGGCTACGACGGCCGTATTCCCGGCCCGTTCCATAACCGCATAGTCGACCGAGATGGACGGACACTCACTGAATAGCTCCGCGGGAAACTCGATCGGTGACCGCGATTTGTCGGTGGCTTCCCAGACCTTGCCGGCTGCCTTGTAAACATCCGGCGCGTAACGCTTCAAGGCCTCCAGAAAAGTGTTTGCCTGGAAGCAGAACATACCCGAGTTCCAATGGTATTCACCCGATGCCAGGTATTTAATGGCGGTGGCCTCATTCGGTTTTTCAACAAATTCCGCAACCCGATAACCACCGCTCATCGTCAATGGTTCACCTTGACGAATATAACCGTAACCCGTCTCGGCGTGCGTCGGATGGATGCCAAAAGTCACCAGAAACCCCTGGTTCGAGAGCTGAAGCGCCTCCTTGACAGATGCCTCAAAATTACGTTGGTCAGCTATCAGGTGATCGGCGGGCATGACCAGCAATGAGGCATCCTCATGCACGTTATCTCGCACGCACATTGCAGCCAGCGCGATTGCCGGTGCGGTATTCCTGCCCATGGGTTCGAGCAAAAAGTGCTCATCCCCAATCCTGTTGCTAACACCGGCGTAAAGATCGCGTGTGTAGAAATAATAATCACGACTGGTAACGGTGATGACCGGCGCATTGCCAGCCACTGCCTTTGCCCTGAGTAATGTTTTCTCAGCCAGGGTTTCACCATCAACCAACTCCATGAATGGTTTTGGATGGGCGCGTCTGGAAACCGGCCACAAACGCGTTCCTGCGCCACCTGAAAGAATGACGGGGATCAACGGTTGTTGCGAATTGGTCTGGTTCATTATTTATGCTCTTGCTTTTATTTCGTCAATTACGGTCTGCAAAGAATCCTCGAAGGAGGCGGGGAGAATATTGAAAGTCTCTTTTATCCTGCCGGTATCCAAAACCGACCATTTGGGACGCGCGGCAGGTTGGGGAAACTCCGAACTCGGCACCGGTGTCAGTACCGGGACGCGATCGAGCAATCCCGCCCGGACAGCGAGATCAAAAATTGTGCAGGCAAAATCATACCAGCACAGGCTCCGGTCATCACAGTAGTGAAAAACGCCGCTGCCTCCGGCTGAACCATTCGCCTGCCAGGCCTCGATCACTGCCACACTGGCATGGGCCAGGTTCCTCGCCCAGGTCGGACAACCGTGCTGGTCGTCCACAACTCTTAACGTCAACCCCCTGCGTGCCAGATCAATCATACTCAGTACGAAATTCTTCCCATGCGAAGAATATACCCACGAGGTTCGCAGCGTGACGTGTTTGCAAACAACCGTCTCCAGGGCGCGTTCACCCGCCAGTTTGCTCTCGCCGTAGATGTTTTGTGGATTGGGAGCGTCCGTCTCGAGATAGGGCCTGGTAGCCTGGCCGTCAAAAACGTAGTCGGTGGAGTAATGCAGCAGGCGGGCGTCGTTTCTTTTTGCCCATACGGCGAGTCGAGAAGGTAGTTCAGCATTGATATTAAACGCCGTCTCCCGGTTGGCCTCGGCCTGATCTACGGCCGTGTAAGCCGCTGTATTGACAATCAGGCGGGGTTGCGAGCGATTGAGTAAGGCCTCCAGTTTAGCGCCGTCACCGATGTCGAACTCCTGCCAGTTGCCTGTCGCCGAAACGGGTTTATTGCGGTCAGTGGCAGTAAGGTTACCGTGCGCAGACAACAACGGACGCAATTCGCTTCCAAGCTGACCGGCGGCGCCCGTCAACAGAATATTCAATTGACACCCTGTGGCAAACGTTCGGGCGGAAGATCACGCAAGCGCGGCGCCTGGCGGTCTTTGCCGGAAATCGACCTGGGTTCGGCTGGCCATTGCACACCGACATCCGGGTCATCCCAGGCGATTGAAACCTCGTATTGCGGTGCATATTCGGTCGTGCAGTAGTAGTGGAACAGGGCGCTGTCGCTCAGAACGATAAACCCATGGGCAAAACCCTCGGGAATATAAAGCTGACGATGGCTATGCGCACTTAACTCCACACCTGCCCACTGTCCAAAAGACGCTGAACCCGGTCTAACATCCACTGCCACATCAAAGATACGGCCTTCAAGCACGCAGACCAGTTTGCCCTGAGGCTGGCGGTACTGGTAATGCAAGCCACGTAACACACCCTTCTCCGAGCGTGAGATATTGGCCTGCGCAAATGTAGCGGGAAGTCCCTGCTTGCCATAACTGCTGGCTTTCCAGCTTTCCAGAAAAAAGCCCCGCTCGTCACCGTGCACACGAGGTTCAATGATGACAACCCCATCGAGACCGGTTTCAATAACCCTCAACCGTCCGGCCCCCGTTCAAGCAGATTTACGAGGTATTCACCGTAACCACTGTTTCTAAGCGGACCGGCCAACTCAAGCACACGCTTACGATCGATCCAGCCCTGCAGATAGGCAATTTCTTCCGGACAGGCGACTTTGAGTCCCTGGCGGTTTTCAATGGTTTCGATAAAACTGGATGCCTGTTGCAGTGACTCGTGCGTACCAGTATCCAGCCACGCATAACCACGGCCCAGGCGTTCAAGATGCAGGCTTCCATCTTCCAGGTAACGGCGATTCAAATCGGTTATTTCAAGTTCGCCCCTGGATGACGGTTTAAGCTCGCGGGCAAACCGACTGGCACGGCCATCATAAAAATATAAACCGGTAACCGCGTAGTTCGAACGTGGCCGCGATGGCTTTTCTTCGAGGCTCAGCACGCGCATATCGGCATCGAACTCAACCACGCCATAGCGCTCCGGGTCACGGACCCAGTAGCCGAAAACCGTGCTGCCCCTGCTTTTTTGCATGCTTCTGGAAAGCATATCCCTGAGCCCGTCACCGTGAAAAATATTGTCGCCCAGGATCAGGCAGGAGGGACTACCAGCGAGGAATTCTTCGCCGATGATGAGAGCCTGGGCCAAACCATCCGGGCTTTCCTGAACTGCAAACGAGATTTCCAGACCCCATTGACTGCCATTACCCAGCAATTGCTTGAAAAGCGCTTGTTCGTGAGGCGTGGTAAT
>DATCZY010000257.1:0-11606 GCA_036525655.1 Lysobacterales bacterium
GTTTCAAAGTAGGACAGGTTTTCACCCTCCAGGGAACGATAGCGCTCCACGGTTTCGCTGGCCATCTTGGGATGGAGTGTGACGAGCCATTGCCATTGGCTTTTTTGTGAAAGGCGCTTGATTTCAGGGTGGAGGGCCTCTGCGCCCGACAAGCGCGGTGTAAATGTCGAAGCAAAGAGAATCTGCGGCCGGTTATAAGACTGTTGGTCCCGCGGTTGTTTCAGCAGCGCATCCAGTTTCGGCCAGCCCGTCTCACGAACCCGAAAATACCCGCGCTTTTTCTCGAGCGGTTTGAGCATGTTGGTGCGAATGGGTCCTTCGGTACAAAAGAGATCAAACAGACCACGGTCCGGATAATTGTTACCGCGCTTGTCTTCGTTGAGACCATGAAACACCTGGACTTTCAGGCCTGGAATGAAGCCCGGCATCTGGTCTCCGGGGGCAAACACAACCTCTGGGTCATAGGTGATTGCCGAGTCAATATCGGCCACGGCTTCCTCGCCCGGTTCCAACAGCTTTTTCGAGGCGTTTTCAACCAGCAGCCAACGCACCTGGTGGCCACGTTTGATTGCGGCGGCCTGCAACGGCCGCAACACCGCAAACGAATAGTCCTGTTCGAGATAGAACAGCAAACGTCTGGATTGTTGTCTGGCTTCGTTAATGGTCAGTGTTTCCCTGCTCAGAACTTTGAACTTTTATTTTCATGGTTCGAGTGTCAAAGGCGGATTGTAGCACTACGCCTGACAGGCAATCACGGGAGTTTTTGTTGCAGCGCACTTCGGCTAAACTAGCTGACTTTATTCAGCAGAAAAACGGCCGCCTCTATGCATATTTACTTTGGAACTGTTGCCAGGGCAGCACCGGTGAGCGAGGGCGGCAGCCTGTTCAAGCTGGATTGGGATAGCAAACAAATCATCAGGGAGGTTCCTAACGTACCGGTTGAGCCGTCCCTTTACCACGACCCGAACGCGCGTGGAAATGTGCGCGGCGTGCGCGGCATTCGCATATTTAACGACCAGGTCATTGCCGCCGATTACCACACGTTGAACTTCTTCGACCGCGATCTGAATTTGCAGCGCAAACTGACCCATGGCCTGATGGTCGGAATTCACGAAACACACCTCGAAGGTTCATCGATCTGGGTCACCTCCACCACGCTCGATGCAGCGCTTAAATACCGGCTAGAAGACGGCGCGCTGGAGTCCTCTTTCTGGCCACGGGAAATGCCTGAGTACCAGCGTGCGCTGGGCCTGGAACCGCTGCCTATCGACAAGTCCGTCGACAACCGCTTGAATTACCTCGAACAGGCGTCTTTCCGCGGTCCGTCACACCTGCACCTGAACGCCGTGTGCGAGTTTCGTGGCGAGATCTACGCGCTGTTTCATTCAAAATGCGTGGTGGCCAACCTCAGCAGGGGCACCATCGTCATCCGGGACGAAAAACTGAAACATGCGCACAACCTGATCATGGAAGAACCCGGCGTGGTTTATATCAACGATACCCATCGTACGGTGGTGCGCGAATACGACCTTCAGAGCGGTCAACAGATACGTGCCATCGATATCAAGAAAATGCCGGGGATCAGGTCGCTTCTGTTGAAAAGCGCCGGTCGCGCTATCCGGGAAATGGGCGTGTCGTTTTTTGGCAGTAAAAGGAAGGCCACCGCCAAGCCCTTGTATTTGAGAGGTTTATCCATCACCCCTGACTACATATTCGCGGGCTTTTCACCGGCGACCATCGTGTGTATCGATAAACGCTCGGGCAAACTGGTGGATTATTATTTTCACAGTACCGACATGCGCGTCTGTATACACGGCCTGACCTGCGGCTGAGATTGCCGCGTCAGGCATTGTCATCGAAGTCGTACCCGAACAACTCTATTTCCTTGGCCCAGTGGCGGGCGACCAGTTGCCTGCTCTCGTTATCGTAGTAGTCCTGGTAATGCCGGTGTTGTGTTGCATTCTTGCGCTGCAGTGGCTGGTAGGGAATGCCAATGCGCGTGCATACGGTCTGCCAGTCATTTTGCAGGTTTTCGAGTTTTCCGACAAAGTCCATCAATAAATTTCCACCTTGGTCACACAACATATTGGTCTGGTAGGCGTCCTTTCGTGGTACCTGCATCTGGATGAATTGCTTGAAACCATCGAGCTTTTTCACCCGTGCATGGCGTCCGTGGGTAGGCCTCTCAAGCAAAAACTCGTATTCCGAAACGAGCCGGTCCCAGGGGTTGCGCACAAAGGCAAACTTGAAATACCGCTTGAATGTTTCCGCCGGCATCCGGCTCCGCGCGGCGCGAATGTCATCGTGCGCCCTGAAAACATATTTGTGGTAATCCCACTCCAGATGGGCGCGACTCTTGAGGTGAGCCAGTTTGCCCGGTGGCCGCGGCAGACACATGGGTAGCAGGATGAGTTTCATACTGGTGCTGGCCACCTTGCGCATACGCAGAAAAATAAATTGATGGGAATCGGAAATCAGCATGTTGATTGATCTGCAAAATGCACAACTTGTATTATGATGAGACAGCGATGAAAACGTCAACGCGGTCACTGGAAAAAGCACTGATCAAATGAAAAGCCTTCTGCTAACCACACTTATCCTGTCGTTGAGCAGCGCCGTTGGTGCGCAGACGGACGACATGGTCAAAGCACATGATGCGATTGAACACGCCGGCCAATTCGCCATGGTCTGCGGTGTGATTGCCAGTGCCAAATATCTCAAGGATTCAAAGGGCGCACCGACCTATCTGAATTTTGACAAACCCTATCCGGATCATGAATTCAGCGCGATTATCTTTGGCAAGAACCGCAAGAACTTCAAGTTGCAGCCTGAGACGCTGACCGGCTACAAAGCCTGTGTCTACGGCAAGGTCAGGGTTTACAAGGGCAAGGCACAGATAGAACTGGTTAAAGAAGACCAGTTGTCAGTCAAGCCGCCAAAGAAGTAAATGCCGTCACTCGATCGGGGCCGGCGGGTCAATGATCCAGTTGTCCGGTCAATAACGGTGTTTCGGGATGTCCCGGGTTCAAGCTTTGCGCCATGGTGCAAAAGCAGTCAACGCATTCGCGTTGCGCAGAAATATCATGCTTCGATCAGTCGAGTCTCGACTTCAGTCGCGGGTACCAGAAAGCCTGGGCGAGACCGCGCGCAGCCATGAAGATCAGAACGGCGGTCCATAACCCCCCGAGACCCCAGGCCGTCGACAAGGGGTTGAGTACCAGCACGTAGATGGTAAAAGCGATTGCCATGGTCACCATCATCGCGGCGCCGGCGGTTGCGGCGATATAAACACCGTCAAACTGGTAGCAGGCCACGGCCACGACAGGCAGGGCGATCACCAGCGGCATCAGGGATTCCACGCCCTGGCGAACGACCGGAATGTCTGTAAGCATTGCCGTCAGGCCCGTGCCGGCCAGCCAGAATGCCACGGCATAGGCCAGGCTGGCTGCCAGCGCCCAGACGCTGGTCAACTTAACCCAGTGGTGAAACAGGCGGGCCTTGCCTTCACCCCAGGCGGACCCCGCGAGCGCCTCGGTGGCGTGGGCGAATCCGTCGAGACCCAGCGACATCAGCAACATGTATTGCATGACCACGTGGCTGGCGGCCATTTCCGCCTCACCCATGGCGCCGGCAACACGCATGACGAGAGACAGCGCCGTCATCAGCAGGATGGTGCGGGCAAATATGAAACCATTGATGGCGATCAGCCTTTTAAAACCGGACATCAACCAGGTCGTATTGTTTCTCAATCCGGCCAGCAGCGTGTGCATACCAAAAATACGCACCAGTATCCACATGCCTGCAAGCGCGGCCAGCCATTGTGCAATCAGGGTACCCCAGGCGACACCCGCCACACCGAGACCGAGCACGACCACAAATATGACGTTCAGTATGGCATTGGTCAGGTTCAGCACGAGCTGCTGTACCAATACCAATCCCGTTTTTGCCAGGCCAAAAAGCACACCCGAAACAGCGTATACCAGCAGACTGGCCGGGGCGGCCCATATCCTGATTTTGAAGTACTCCGAGGTCAGCTGTGAGACGCTTTCCGGTGGTGCGAAGGCTTTTAAGGACGCCAGCAGGATGAGATCCTGCAACAGCAGCAGAACGGCACCGAAACCGAGCGCAAGGGTTGCGCTACGCCATATGCCCGATACCAGTTGCCCGACGTCATTTCTGCCATTGGCCTGTGCAATGATGCCCGTGGTGCCCATGCGCAAAAAGCCGAAGGCCCAGAAAATAAAATTGAATATGACACTGCCAAGACCGATCGCGGCCAGGTAGGCAGGGTCCGCCAGGTGGCCAATGGCCCAGGTATCCACCAGTCCAACCAGCGGGGCGGAGGAGTTGGCGAGGATGGCCGGGAACGCAATCGCGATAATGGTGCGGTGCGGGTGCTTTGATTGTTGAATTAAGGCAACTGCCTTCATCATCCGGGCTCGTGTCGGGGTGCAGTGGCTATAATAACGATGAAGTTGCAACACGCATGCTATTTTTTGGAAATATAATCACGGCTTCTCCGGTCTAAGATTCGGTAACGTCGATAAAGCTGAAGCGGAGTAGATTAATTTATGTTGATTAAAAGACCTGGCCATATCCTGCCTTCCGAAATCACGGATGAAGCTGTTTATTTGCAACGCAGGGAGTTTCTTAAGAAGGCGGGTTTTGTGACAGCGGGTGCGCTGGCAGCTTCATCGGTGTTGGCAGCCGGCTCTGGTGACGGTCCCGTCGGCCGTGAATTGTCCGGTGTTCAGAAAAGCCAGTTCAGCACGGATGAGCCGGCGAATTCGTGGGCGGATGTGACTACTTACAATAACTATTACGAATTTGGCACCGGCAAGGAAGATCCATCGCGTTATGCCGCCGGGTTCAACCCCCGTCCCTGGAGCGTTGCCGTTAATGGTGAATGCGATAAGCCGGGGACCTACAACTATGAGGACCTGGTGTCTCCCCACGTCCTGGAAGAACGCATTTATCGGCTAAGGTGCGTGGAGGCATGGTCCATGGTGATTCCATGGGTGGGTATACCGTTGGCGAATCTGCTCAAACAGTTTTCACCCAATTCCAGGGCAAAATTTGTGCGTTTCAAGACACTGTTGGACCCGTCGCGCATGCCCGGCCAACGGCGCCGGACGCTCGACTGGCCTTATGTGGAGGGTCTGACGATCGAGGAGGCCATGCATCCTCTGACCCTGATGGCAGTGGGCCTTTATGGCCGTGAATTACCCAACCAGAACGGCGCACCAATGCGTCTGGTCGTGCCCTGGAAATATGGTTTCAAGAGCATCAAGGCGATCGTTGAGATCAGTTTTACCAGCCAACGCCCCGTTGGCAGCTGGGAAAAGTCGATCCCGGATGAATATGGTTTTTACGCCAATGTAAATCCCGAGGTCTCCCATCCGCGCTGGAGTCAGGCCAGGGAGCGGCCCATCGGCGCCGGTGTCTTTGCATCGAAAAAGCCGACCCTGATGTTTAACGGTTATGCTGACCAGGTGGCCTCCCTGTATACCGGCCTGGATTTGCGTAAAAACTTTTAGCAACCCGGCAGCGTTGGTTTGATCCCTATGGCAAACAGATTGCGCGGCGTTTTTTATTCCCTTTGGGCATGGCTATCGCGTCAGCCATCGGGATGGCGAAACGTCCGGTTGCCGGACGGCGTCCCGGTGTTTGCAGTCCACTGTTGATGAAACCCGGTTCAAAATCTTTCTTTCGCCTGACCAAGCCCGTGGTGTTCGCGCTATGCCTGTTACCCCTTGCATTTCTGATCGCGAGTGCGTTCGAAGTGGGGGGGCTGGGATTGGGCGCCAACCCCATTGAGGAACTTCTGCACGAACTCGGCCGCTGGGGTTTGAAGTTCCTGTTACTGACATTGACCATCACACCGCTAAGGCGCTGGACCGGCTGGAACTGGTTGATTGGATTCCGGCGTATGCTCGGTTTGTTCACGTTTTTCTATGTCGTTCTCCACTTCACTGTCTATGCCTACCTGGACCAGGGACTGGACATGGCGGCCATAGGTGAGGATATCCTCAAGCGGCCTTATATTACGTTGGGAATGGCCGGTCTATTGATGTTGATTCCACTCGCAGTCACCTCAACGCGCGGCATGATGCGGCGTCTTGGCAAACGCTGGCAGAAACTGCATCGCCTGGTCTATGCCGTTGCCATTGTCGGCGTCTGGCATTTTTACTGGCAGGTGAAACTCGATACGCTGGACCCGGTCCTCTACGCGCTGGTGCTGGCGGTACTGCTCGGTGTCCGTGTGTATTTCGCGCGTAGATCCCGTCGGGCCGAACGGGTTCGCAGCGAATAATATTTTGCGGTGCCGATACGGCACTGGTGGTAGAATTTCAGCGGTAACACAGGCCTTGTACAAGACGCCTGCTGATTAGGCCGCCAAGTCCCGGGTGCATAAGCGCCATGCACTGCAAAGGTCTGGCGCATCGGCGTGTCAGGTTGATTCCAGTCGTGGAGTTTGTCATGCGAATATTCAAAAAAGTCATGAAATGGGTCGGCCTCACGCTGGTCCTTTTGTTGGTTCTGGGTGGCGCATTCATTGCGCATAGCTGGTATTTCAAACCCGTCAATATCAATATTTTCTTTGCGCGCGCGTTTTTGCAGGTCGCATTGGAAAGCCCGGAAATGCTCAGCTCCATCCACGTGCTTGAGCAATTTGGTATCAAGGGCCACAACGCTGAGCTCGATGATGAAAGCCAGGCTGCCGGAGATCGCCTGTTTGCGCACATGAAAGACAGTCGTCAGGTCCTGCTGACTTACGCGGATGAAGACCTGAATGAAGACGATCTCATGTCCAAGCGCATCGCGCTGGACCTGATGGACACGATGCTCGAACTGGAGCAGTACCGCTACCACAATTACCCTGTCAACCAGTTATTCGGTGTGCAAAATGGCTTCCCGTCTTTCATGCAGTCCACTCATCAGGTACACAGTGTCAGGGATGCCGAGGATTACGTAGCACGCCTGTCGCAGGTCGGCCGGAAATTTGATCAGGTGCTCGATGGCCTGACCCACCGCGAGGAACTGGGTATTTTGCCACCGCAATTCGTGGTCACCGAGGTCCTGGAGGAAATGCGCAACTTCGTGGCGACACCGGCCGAAGAGGGTATCCTGATGGTGTCGTTGACCGACAAAATGAAGGAGGCGGATCTGCCGCCTGCCACCCAGCAAAGAATCGCTTTGGAGGCTCGGGAACGGATCGAAAACACGGTCTATCCGGCCTATGGCCGGCTGATCAGCTACTTCGAAGTTCTCGATGACAAGGTCAGTGAAAATAACGGCGTCTGGGCACTCCCCGATGGCGATAACTTCTATCGGCTGGCCATGCACCTGTTTACAACAACGGATTACACGCCGGAGTTTTTGCACGATTTCGGTTTGTCCGAGGTCGACCGCATACAGTCTGAAATACTCGACATTCTCGAGACCGAAGGCTGGGATGTTTCGCAGGGATTCCACGCGGCCATTTCAGAATTGGCCGAAAACCCGCGGTTCTATTATTCCGATAGCGTGGAAGGCCGCGACCAGATACTGGAAGATTACCAGGCTATTCTCGATGAAATATCCGCCGGCCTGGAACCATATTTCAATGTCGTACCCGAAGCAGGTCTCGAAGTTAAACGCATTCCGGAGTTCAAGGAGAAAACCTCACCGGGCGCCTATTATGAGCAGCCGGCGATGGACGGTTCGCGCCCGGGGGTATTTTATGCCAACCTTTACGATATCAAGGCGACACCCCGCTATAGTATGCGCACGCTGGCGTACCATGAAGGTATCCCCGGCCATCATTTCCAGTTGGCGATTCAGCAACAGCAGAGAGAGCTGCCATTTTTCCGGCGCATCATCCCCTCGGTTGCCTACTCTGAAGGCTGGGCGCTGTATGCCGAACGGCTTGCGTGGGAACTGGGTTTCCAGGATGACCCGTACGACAATATCGGCCGGCTCCAGGCGGAACTGTTCCGTGCTGTACGACTGGTGGTTGACACCGGTATTCACTATAAGCGCTGGAATCGCGAGCAGGCGATCGAATACATGATCAGCAATACCGGTATGGCCCAGAGTGACGTGGTTGCCGAAATAGAGCGTTATTTCGTGATGCCGGGCCAGGCGCTGGCTTACAAGGTAGGCATGACCAAGTTGCTGGAATTACGTGACCTGGCGCGCGCTGAGCTGGGAGATAAATTTGATATTCGCAAATTCCACAATGTCATCCTGACCAACGGATCGGTGCCGTTGGATATTCTCGAAGACATCGTCATGCAGTACATAGCGGATGAAAAGGCGGGATGAACCGATGACCTATGAGCTGCCGGCTGAACCCGGATTACTGTCACTGGCATTGATCGCCAAGGTGGTATCCGGAGCCGTGATTCTATCAGGAGGGTAAAAAATGTATTCGTTCCAGAAGTTACTAGAACCATTGTATATTGCTGTAATTGTTACAGTATATATATTGATTCATGCCAGCTGCATTCAGGCTCAACAGGCGGACTGGCCACGCGATCTGCAACTTGATTCGGGCGTCCTGACGATCTACCAACCGCAGGCAGATAATCTGGAAAAGGACATCCTCGAGTTTCGCGCTGCGCTTTCCTACAAGGAGACCGACAGCGACGAACCCGTGTTTGGCGCCGCATGGTTTGAGTCACGGGTTGAAACCGACCGTGAGGAGCGGACCGTTACACTGGTCAGCCTGAAGGTGACGGATGCCCGTTTTCCGGAAGGTTCCGAAAATGTCAGAGCTGAATTTGAGCAGGCGATCAAGGTCGGCCTGCCGCAGTGGGATCTCACTTTTTCACTGGATGATCTTCTGACTTCACTGGAAGCCTCTGAGGAGCAGATCGCTGCTGCCAATGATTTGAACATGAATCCCCCGGAGATTATTTACCGCGATCGTCCGGCACTTCTGATCGTGATAGATGGCGACCCGGTTTTGCGCGAGATAGAAAACTCACCCTACAAGGCCGTGATCAATACACCCTATCCATTGATCGTCGATACCAGGGAAAATGCCTTTTATCTGAATGCCGCCAAAAATGTATGGTACCAGTCCAAAACGGTCGTCGGGCCTTACACCTTCATGGCTAAACCGCCTGCGGATATTGCCGGGATGGTCGACCAAGCGGAAATGGAGGACAGCGACGAAGTCGTAACGGCCGAAAACGCCCCGGAAATCGTAATCAGAACCCAACCGGCGGAATTGCTCGTCACCGTGGGTCCGGCGGAATTCAAACCACTGGTGGATGATTTGCTTGTGATCTCCAATTCGGACTCGGATGTTTTCATGCATGTTAGTGAGCAGAAATACTACATCGTCCTGTCCGGTCGCTGGTTCCAGTCGGCGTCGATGAAGGGCCCATGGGGGTTTATCGATTCCGATGAGTTGCCGGCAGTTTTTCAGCAAATACCGGAGAATTCAGACCAGGCAGACTCAAGGGTCTATGTCGCGGGCACGGATGAAGCCCGCGAGGCGGTTATGGATGCGCAAATACCCCAGACTGCGGCCGTGGCACGGGGCAGGGTGGATATAGATGTCACCTACGACGGCGACCCCCAATTCAGCGGGATCAAGGGCAGTGATCTTCAATACGCCATCAATACCGGTTCAACCGTGCTCAAGTCGGGTAAAAAGTATTACCTGGTGGAGGACGCCGTCTGGTACGTGGGACCAACACCTACCGGCCCGTGGGAAGTGGCTGACAGCCGGCCGGGTGAAGTTGATTCAATTCCACCGGAAAGCCCGGTTTACAACGTCAAGTATGTCTACATCTATGACACGACTCCGGACGTGGTTTACGTCGGTTATACCCCCGGTTATGTTGGCAGTTACGTTTACCGCACGACCATCGTTTACGGCACCGGTTGGTACTACCGCCCCTGGATTTCCCCCTATTATTACTACCCGCACCAGGCGACCTGGGGCTTTCACATAAGCTACAACCCATGGACCGGGTGGGGCTATGGTTTAAGCTGGGGCTGGGGACCGTTTCGCGTAGGCTACCTGTCCGGCGGCTACTGGCATCACCACCACTACTGGCATCACCGGCACTACGGCCCGTGGGGTGTTGGCGGATACCGTCCACGGCCGGTACATTTTGGCAACAACAATATCAACATCAACATCAATAACCCGCGTATCTCCGTGCGCGACAACAACCTTTATCGTGACAGGAACCAGCGTGCAAAAGTCAGGGAAACTCGTGACTCGCCAATGAGTCGCGATACCCGGGAGCGGATCGCCAGCCGGGATGTGGCAGCGGACCGAAGCAAGGCCTCCAACAAGACGGGGGTTAATAAAGCCCAAAACATGGCGATCTCGGATAAGCGGAATAATATATATACCGATAAGCAGGGTAATGTTTACCGTAACAACGATGGCGGGTGGCAGAAGCGCGAAAACGGAAGCTGGAAAGACACGTCAGTTGGTGCTGGAAGTGGCGCTGCGAAACCGTCAACCGGCATGGCAAAGCCATCGACCCGTGATGCACGACCTGCGCCTGGCGCGGTTCCTAAACAGCCCGCAGCAACAACGCGGCCGGCTACGGGTCAATCGCCGGCTGTTTCAACACGGCAAAGCCCCGCATATAAGTCGCCAGGTTCAGGTTATAACAAACCCTCGAGCCTGGACCGTCAAAGCTATTCGCGGGAACGTTCTTCCAGCCGCAACACACAGTATTCCAAGCAGCGGAGCGCCCAGCCGCGCAGCAGGCCCAGTGGCAACCGCCGCATGTAGACAGATGCCGGGTGCATAAACAGTTATGCACCCGGCTTTTTTATATTAACGGGATTGTGGTTCGGGTTTTTTTTCAGTTTAACCAGGGGTCAATCAGCAGCATGTCAATGACTTCGCCGCTGCTTGCTTCAAGGATGACGGCGAACTGGCCGTCCCTGACCAGCGCTGGTACAAAATTGAATTGATCAATCTCACCACCGTGGACACTTACCAGTTGGTCTATCCGGTTTGTGCTATCCGGGCGGGCATCACGCAATTCATCCAGTGGCCGTGATTTTTCCAGGGCCAACTGCTTTCTCGTATCGTAAATGCTCCAGAATTCGGGACGAAACTGTAAATCAGGCTTACCCTCGAACATGACCTCACGCAAGAGTTTTTGATAAGCGGCGGGGTCTGCGGGCATATTTGCATATAAAAGGATCGGACCTATAAATGGTTTGTTCAGAAACTTTGGGTCGGGTATCCAGGCAAGGTCGACATCACGCTGGGAAAGAACTTCAAACCGGTCCACGGTATAAACCATGAAATAAGGCCTGTTCTGGTAAAGGGAAAGCATGCCCCAGGCGATGGCTGCCAACTGGATCAGCACGATGACGCTCAAATCAATCACGATCAGCAGGCGGCGTTTGCTTTTCGTGTAAACAAGCCACGTCATGAGTGGTCCGATGAACCCCGCGGTAAGAATCAGTAACAGTGCAAATTTTCCACTTCCCTCAAACTGCCGAAAGGGGTAGGGGTACCAGGCGAACAGGATCAGGCCCGCGAGCACCGCGAACACCATCAAGGTTGGCCAGAGATGCGTTAAAGCTGCGCGTGTTTTAGTCATTTCGAGGTCGTTTTATGTTGCGGATGCATC
>DATCZY010000258.1:0-2183 GCA_036525655.1 Lysobacterales bacterium
TTGTTGAGTCTCGATGGGCTGATCTGGCTGAATACGAAAGCGAATACCCGGACGATGGTGAAGGTTACGGATCCATGTTGAACATTGCATACGCCTATACGAAGGCGGGTAATGAAGCCAGCTTCAATGACGCCATGACCCGTGTTCGGGCCGCTCATGACCGCGCCATCGCACAAAACATCGCTGATCCTTTCTTCTACGTGAGTGAGGCTCGTTATTACGTGATGGCGGGCGATCATGACAAAGCCCTGGATTTTCTCGAGCAAGCGATCGAGAAAGGTTTGCTTTTCTCGGTGAAATTCACTTCGGTTTGGCGCGAAATGGAGGCGCTTGCCGGTGACCCGCGCTTCGAGGACGCGCAGGCACGCTCACTTGAAAAGGTTAACATCGAGCGGGCGAAACTGGACCTGGAACCCATGACGATTTGAGATTGCAAGATGTGGGGTCAGAGTAAAGGGACAGAGTAAATTACTCTGACCCCGTGACCTTCCGACCCCTTTTCCGCCAAATCAATGCTCTTTTGAAACCCCCGTTACCCGTGCCCAGACCGGCCCGATAAATTTTTTACCCGATAGAATCAACAGCATGCCCAGCGTGAGACCGAATACACCATCCATTGCGGCCTTGCTGCACCATTCGACGGTCGCGCGCCAGCCTTCAGACACCATGTGACCCAGGGCATAGGCCCAGTCGTGTATATGATGCCCCAGCCAACCCATACCCAGTTGCTCGAGACTATGGATAACAATCGAGCCGCCAACCCACAACATGGCGGCTGTCCCGACGGTTGTCAGTAGTTTCATGAAGCGCGGCATCGCGTGAACAATGCCTCTGCCGAACCAGCGCGTCATGGCGAAACGGCCCTTTTGCGATATGTACAGACCGATATCATCGGCCTTGACTATCAAAGCAACGGTGCCATAAACCGCAACGGTGATGCCGACAGCCACGGTAGCCAGCGTGGCCGCCTCCATCCAGAAATTGCTTTCAGGGATTGCCGCCAGTGCAATGGTCATGATCTCTGCCGACAGGATAAAGTCGGTTTTGATGGCGCCCGCAGCCCTTTTTTCTTCGAGCAGGGTTGGGTCGCCGGCCAGGGCCTTTTGGATGGGAACAGGTGGTCCATGTGGAACCCAGGCATGATAGATTTTCTCTGCACCTTCAAAACACAGGTAAGCACCACCCAGCATCAACAGCGGTGCAATCAGCCAGGGTGCAAAATTTGCCAACAGCAAACCCGCCGGTAACAGGAACACCAGCTTGTTTTTTAACGACCCCTTGGTGATTGTCCAGATAATGGGCAATTCGCGGCCGGCTTCGAAACCGTGCACGTACTTGGGTGTAACCGCCGCATCATCAATGGCTGCCCCGGCGGCCTTGGCGCCGGCCTTTGCTGCCCCCATTGCCACATCATCAATGGAGGCAGCGGCGACCTTTGCGATTGCGGCTACATCGTCGAGCAGGGCCAGCAGGCCGCTCATGCGGAGCTATCCTTCATCAGGGTGAGCGCCTGGGTGATTCGGGTTTGCTGCAACATATCAAGGCGCCCCTCAGCGAGGCATTCCCGAAAACCCCGCCGCAGCGCGCAGCTCATTACCGTCCATCACGTAGCCGTCGCTGACCACCGTGTGCACATGTCTCAGGGCGCCAAGATTGGCACTGACATCGCCATCCACCAGTAGCAGATCAGCCTCTTTGCCCTTGGCAATGGAACCGGTCCGGTCGGCTACACCCACCAGCCGCGCAGGGTTGATGGTGGCCGTCTGCAGGGCCTGGGCCTTGCTCATGCCGGCCTGCTCGTAGATTTCGATTTCGCGCACCAGCTCCGGCCCCATGCCGTCCGTACCGGCGACGATGGGTATTCCCGCCTCGTTGAGCTTGCCGATCAGCGCGACCATTTTTTCGTAGCTCTTGACGAAATCATTGCGGGTAACGTCGCCGAAAAGCGGATAACCACCGGTTTTCAGGCTGCGCTCGAGTACCGCTGGCAGCGTTCCCTCGTAGGGGATGAAAGCCGGGGCCAGCTGCGGTTCATCGTTGAGAAATGAGCCCTCGAAAAGCATGATCGTCGGATCGACCCAGGTGCCGCGTTGTTTCAGCTCAGCCACGAATTCGGTCATCACCGGACCGTCCAGGTCGACATCCTTGCCATAGCGTGCCGGGCCTTCGAAGCGCGCGGCCGT
>DATCZY010000259.1:0-4154 GCA_036525655.1 Lysobacterales bacterium
CGATGGCATAAAGACCGTGATTATTATTTGACACGGTTTGAACGGCAGCGTCGATCTCGCTTTGAACCGTGACATCGAGGCGGATGGACTGGATGTTCTTGATGGCATCAAGCGCCTCGAGGTCCTTCTCTTTTCTCGCCCCGGCGTAAACCAGATACCCCTTGGACGCGAGGGTCTCGGCGATCATCCTGCCCAGGCCGGTGCTGGCGCCGGTGACCAGGATGGCTTTTTGTGCACCGGAGTCATCAGTGTCTGCGCCCGTGGCGCCGAACGAGGTGTCAAATGAACCGGCCACGATCAGGCAAGTGATGAAAATCCGTAAATAAAAACGGCGATCGAATACTGGCATGAAATTCATCAGGATTTCCCGGCTGTCAACTGAGTGTAGTGACCATTATCTTAATGCAGGTAGCCGTGATGATTGAATAGGGTCTTTGCAATGTAAGTGCTTATTCCTGTCATAATGTCGTGGTGATGACCGATCAATTCTGGAAAACCAAGCGACTGGATCAAATGACCAACACCGAGTGGGAATCGCTCTGTGACGGTTGCGCCCTGTGCTGCATGAACAAGATCGAGGACGAGGACAGCGGTCAGATCTATTATACGAATACCGCCTGTGAGCTATTGGACTTGTCCAGTTGTCGCTGTTCGGATTACGCCAATCGTGTCAAAAAAGTTCCCGATTGTTTGCAGTTGACGGCGGATTCGGTTGATTCGTTTGACTGGTTGCCGGGCAGTTGCGCCTACCGGCGCCTGGCGAAAGGGCAGGGCCTGGCGGACTGGCACCCGCTGGTGAGCGGGCGGCCCGAATCGGTGCATGAAGCGGGCATCTCCATGCTCGGCCAAATGGTCCCCGACGAGGACCACGAAGATTTCAATATATTCCAGTTGCTGGAAGACGACTGACGTACAACGCGTCAGTCTATCTGCAGCATCCGCAGTACTTCATCCGCGAGTTCTTCGGCCGACCGCACTCCCGCCTCGAGATGTATGTCCGCTCTTTCGGGTGGTTCATAAGGCGAACTGATGCCGGTGAAGTTGGGGATTTCACCCTTGCGCGCGCGGGCGTACATGCCTTTTGGATCCCGCGCCTCGCAGACTTCAAGCGGTGTATCGACAAACACCTCGATAAAGTCGATATCGCCGACGATTTCCCTCGCCATCCGGCGTTCACGCCGGAAGGGGGAGATGAAAGCGGTCATCACGATCAGGCCCGAATCGGCCATCAGTCGGGCGACCTCCGCAACCCGGCGTATGTTTTCCACGCGGTCGGCATCGGTAAAGCCGAGGTCCTTGTTAAGGCCATGGCGGAAATTATCGCCATCGAGCAAGTAGGTATGCCGGTTCTGCGCGGCGAGCTTTTGTTCAACGATATCGGCGATGGATGATTTTCCGGACGCCGAAAGACCCGTGAACCAGATCACCATGGGTTTCTGGCTTTTCATCCGCGCACGGGTTTCACGGTTGATTTCAAAGGATTGCCAGGACAGGTTTTGTCCACGGTGCAGACCGAAGTCGATCATACCGGCGCCGACCGTGTTGTTGCTGATCCTGTCGATCAATATGAACGAACCGGTTTCAGGGTTATCGGCGTAAGCATCAAATGCGATCGGCTGGGCCGTGGCAAAGTTGCACACCGCGATGCCATTCAAATCCACCTTGGTCGCCGGCAGGTGTTCCGAGGTGTTGATGTTGACCGCATATTTCAGGTCGGTGATCTGCACCGGCGTGGTCTGTGTTCCGATCTTCATCAGGTAACTGCGTTCGGGCAGCATCGGGTCTTCGTGCATCCAGATCAGGTGCGCCTGGAACTGGTTACTGCGCTCGAGCGGTTCGCCGGGTCGATGCAGCACGTCACCCTGGGAAATATCGATTTCATCTTCGAGCGTCAGCGTGACAGCATCGCCTCTGATAGCCCGCGGAAGGTTGCCGTCCATTGTCACGATAGATCTGACACGACTGCGTTTGAGCGAGGCGGCGACCATGATTTCGTCGCCAACCGCAATCTCACCACCGACCACGGTGCCCGCATAACCCCGGAAATCGAGGTTCGGGCGTGTGACACGCTGCACCGCGTAGCGGAATTTTTTGGAGTCCTCGCGTTGCGGGTCGAGGTTTTCCAGGTAGGTCAACAGTGGCTGGCCCGAGTACCAGGGCATACGTTCACTCCGTTTCGTTATGTTGTCGCCCTTGAGGGCCGATATCGGGATGGCGTAAACACTATTAAATCCAAGTTCCCTGGAAAAGCTTTCGAACGCTTTACAGATGTCCTCGAACAACTGGCGTGAGTAATCCATCAGGTCGATCTTGTTGACCGCCAGCACGATGTGTTTAACACCCACGAGCGAAAGAATATAGGCGTGGCGACGGGTTTGGGTGGAGACGCCCAGGCGGGCGTCGATCAATAGCACCGCCGCCTCCGCGGTGGATGCGCCGGTGGCCATGTTGCGCGTGTACTGTTCGTGGCCGGGTGTGTCGGCGACGATGAATTTGCGTCTTGATGTCGAGAAGAAGCGATAGGCGACATCGATTGTTATACCTTGCTCGCGCTCTGCTGCCAGACCGTCGACCAACAGGGAGAAATCAATATCCTCCTCGGTGGAAAGACGGCCTTTGCTATCCCGTTTGAGCTCCTCAAGCTGGTCTTCGTAGAGTAGCTGCGAATCATAAAGCAGGCGTCCGATAAGCGTGCTTTTACCGTCATCCACGCTGCCGCAGGTGATGAATTTCAGCATGCTTTTCGAACCTTCCAGTTCGATGAAGCTCTGCATGTCGAGTTTCGCTTTATTGACCGCGGACATCAGAAGTAGCCCTCTTTTTTCTTCTTTTCCATGGAGGCCGACTGGTCTTTGTCAATCAGCCTGCCGGCACGTTCGGAGGAGCGCGTAGAGCGCATTTCGATGATGACCTCGGCAAGGGTGCTTGCGCTGGATTCGATGGCTGCCGTCAATGGATAGCATCCAAGCGTCCGGAAACGGACGGAGCGCATCTGCGGTTGCTCACCCTCCTGGAGCGGAAAACGCTCGTCATCCAGCATGAACAGGGCGCCATCGCGTTCGACCACCGGACGCTCGGCTGCCAGGTAGAGATCCGGCATCGGAATGTCCTGCATGTAGATATACGCCCAGATATCCGTCTCGGTCCAGTTGGATAAAGGAAAAACGCGCATGCTTTCACCCGGGTTGATGCGGGTGTTATAAAGCGACCAGAGTTCAGGTCGCTGGTTTTTCGGATCCCAGACATGGCCCTTTGCGCGGTGCGAGAAAATACGCTCCTTGGCGCGGGATTTTTCCTCATCCCTGCGTGCCCCGCCAATGGCTGCATCGTATTTGCCGGCGTCCAGCGCCTGTCTCAGCGCCTCGGTTTTCATGATGTCGGTATAACGCGAGCTGCCGTGTGTGAATGGATTGGTGTTGGCAGCCAGTCCTTCCGGATTGGTGTGCACGATCAACTCCAGGCCGAGACGTTTGGCGGTGTCATCTCTGAAGGCGATCATTTCCTTGAATTTCCAGGTGGTATCGACATGCAGTAATGGGAACGGCGGTTTTGCCGGGTAAAAGGCCTTCATGGCCAGGTGCAGCAGGACGGACGAATCCTTGCCAACTGAATAAAGCAGGACCGGCCGCTCAAAATCGGTCGCAACCTGTCGCAGAATACGGATGCTCTCCGCTTCCAGGCGCTGCAGATGTACGTGGGACGCTGGTGACATGATAGTCCAAATTCCAAATACGCTATTGTCAGGTCTGGGGACTGGCGAGACAATAGTTGAGTACCTGAATCCACGGATTAAGGGTGGAATTTAATAAAATAGCCCCTATGTTTTATGCAGGAAATGGAATTGAATGATTGAACCTCGACATGGCTTACGGCACAATTCGGTTCCCGCGCCGTTGAGAGTTCAATGTCGCGGTTCAGTGGTGGCCCCTGTCGGCCTCCCCGCGACGATATGTTGTGAACCCCGTCAGGCCCGGAAGGGAGCAGCGGCAGCAGCAGATTCGGGCGCCGGGGACCGGTGGGCAGGGGTTGCCATCAATCCTTCTGCTATTATCACCAGATACTTGTCCTGTTCTTAAAAAAGAATGAAGGGTTTATTGAATCTTCTGATCCGACATCGGGTGAATTGAATTGAGAGTTAAAAAGTTCAGATTTGG
>DATCZY010000260.1:0-7383 GCA_036525655.1 Lysobacterales bacterium
CCGCTGGCTAAGAGGCAATTCAGACAACAACCGTTTCAGACAGATGTACTCCTGTTTGACCGAAGCTGGGGTCGGTATTGGCTACCAGGGCCGTATGAGAAGCCGTACGAGACAGGCAAGGTGAGAGAAGGTGAGAGAAGGTGAGACCGGAAGCCGGTCGAGAAGCCAACCTGGGTTGCCGGAAACCGGTCGAGAGGGTGGCCTGGGCCAAAGTCGAGTACGAGACTACAGAGGTGTACTTGTGGCGTGTTCTGGTAGCCCATACCTCCCCCCGGTTCCCTCCGCTTAAACTATGAGATCAGCAGAGAACACCAACCAACGTGTGGGGACGATGGCATGACCCCCAAAAGTCCCGACAAGAACACGGTCCGGTATTCAGATAAAAACCCGGTGATTTCAAAAACGCCTAGTGCCCCGCGCCCAGCCTGTACTTGATGCTGCCGGCGACCGCGTTGGCAAAATCATCCAGGTTTTCGTAATTCATCTTTTTGCACAGCGCCACGAGTTCCTCAACCGGTTGAAGCATTGCGTCGATCTCTTCGTGGGTGCGCCCGCAACCTTCGCAATACAGGCCATCGTCGGTGCATTCGCCGTTGCATGGTTTGAATTTCATTGTGTGCTACCTCCGGGCCTGGTCATGTCGATCAGGGACCCTTGTTTTAAATAGGTCGTGATCAAAATCTTATGAATGTAGAATATTTAACATTCTGCTACGGGGTATTTTAATGTATTGCCAAAGTTTATCCATTGCGCTGACCGGTAGTGGCGGTTCGGGTGTCATGACCACCGGCAGCCTGTTGCTGGAAGCGGCGGCGAAAGCAGGCTGGTATGGCTTTATGAGCCGTTCTGCAGGCCCGCAAATCAGGGGTGGCGAAGCGGCTGCAGTCGTGCGGCTTTCAAGCGAGCCCACCGAATCTCCCGATGACAGTTTTGACATCGTCCTGGCCATTGATCCGGGCAGTATGGCGCGCTTCATGGCCGAAATCCCGCTGCGCCCGGACAGCCTCGTCATCAGCGATGCGGAAGCAGGACGCAGGGGCGGTGAGCTACCCGATGTGCCTGCCAGGGTGCTCGACCTGCCGATGCAGGAACTGGCAAAATCGGTCAAGGGTGGACGGCCCAACATGATCGCCCTCGGTGCGGTCGCGAGGATGATCGGTTTACCCGCGGATTCAATCCATGCGGTACTCGGGAAATTGCTGAAATCCAAGGGCGCGGACATTCTCGAGGCCAGCTGGGCATGCGTGCAGACGGGTTTCGCCGCTGCGGCGGACCTGCCGGTTTTTGACAGTCCGGCGCCTGCCAGCGAACCGTGCATCGAGCGCTGGAGTATCACCGGTAACGAGGCTGCCGGCTTGGGCGCCATACGTGGCGGTATTCGTTTTGTTGCAGCTTATCCCATTACTCCCGCAACAGAATTACTGGAATGGCTGGCCGCGGCTTTGCCGAAAGTGGGCGGGGTATTGGTGCAGGCGGAGGACGAACTGGCCTCGATCAACCAGGTCATCGGTGCTTCCTTCGGCGGCACACCCGCATTGACGGCAACCTCCGGTCCGGGTTTCGCCCTGATGAGCGAATCGATCGGCCTGGCCGTGTGCGCGGAAGTGCCGGCGGTGATCCTCGATGTGATGCGTTGCGGACCATCCACCGGCATTGCGACCAAGAGTGAACAGTCCGATCTGAATATCGCCTTGCACGGTTTGCACGGTGATGCGCCGCACCTGGTGGTGGCGCCGACCTCGGTCACCGATTGCGTGTTCACGACCCAGTGGGCCGTGCACCTGGCCGAAGCACTGCAGACCGCCGCCATTATTTTGTCGGACCAGTCTCTTGGCCAGACACGGGCCATCGTGAAGCGACCGGCCGATGTCAGCTTTATCGCCAAACGCCGTGTGCCCGAGCAGTTTGAAGAGACCTATTACCGCTATGCGGTCGGGGATACAGGCGTCTCGCCGATGGCGATTCCGGGCCAGGCCGGCGGCCAGTACACCGCGGACGGCCTCGAGCATAACCAGGCCGGGGCGCCTTCCAGCCTGCCTGAAGACCATTACGCGCAGCTTGAAAAACGTGAACGCAAGATCAGGGATTTTGACTACGGGCAGCACTGGGCGGATCTCGAAGGCAGTGGCGCGACGGCCGTGATCACCTGGGGTTCGGCTACCGGTCCGGTCAGGGAAGCGTTGTCACGCTTGCGCGAAAACGGTAAGAATATCCGCCTGATCAGCCTGCGTCTGCTGGCGCCGGAAAGGCCGGATGACATGGCTGCAGCGCTCCAGGGGGTCAATCGTCTGCTGGTCGTGGAGCAGAGCCATTCCAGGCAGTTTCACCGTTACCTCCGCGCCGCCTACGATTTAAATGCGCAGGTCAGGGTGTTTAATCGCCCCGGACCGCTACCGTTCAGGCCCGGGGAGATCATGCAGCAGTTAAACGACTGGGATGCGGAGGCAGAACTATTAGCGGCGAGAAACCGGTTCTGCAGCTTCAACCGAAGGAATACAAGTCGGAGATCAAGCCGGTCTGGTGTCCCGGTTGCGGTGATTTTGGTGTCCTCGGCTCACTCACCAAGGCCCTTGCCGGCCTGCAGATTCAGCCCGAGAAAGCGGCTGTTGTCTCCGGCATTGGTTGTTCTTCGAGGATGCCGACCTACCTGAGCACCTATGGCTTTCACGGTGTACACGGCCGTGCGCTGGCGCTGGCGACCGGTTTGAAAACGGCGCGACCGGACCTGACGGTTATCGCCACCGGTGGTGACGGCGACGGTTTTTCAATCGGCGGCAACCATTTCCTGCACACCTGCCGGCGCAACCCCGATATGACCTACATCGTCATGGATAACCAGGTCTATGGCATGACCAAGGGCCAGGCATCACCGACCACCGAGCCAAACTGGGAAAAGGGCAAGCTCACACCCATGGGCACCGGTATCAATCCTTTTCAGCCATTGGTCATCGCGTTGGCCTCGGGCGCCAATTTTATCGCCCGTTGCTCAAGTTCCGACACCAACGGAACCGCGAGAATCCTGATGGAGGCGATCCGGCATCCCGGGTTTTCGATGGTGCAGATACTCAGCCCGTGCGTGACTTTCCGTCCCGAGCAACGTGACTGGAAGCACCTGCTGGTGCCGTCACCCAAGGAGCCGACATCCGACCCGACAGAGGCAGCCAGGCGCCTGCTGAAGGATCATGGCCTCTACACCGGCATCCTGTACGTGGGTGAGCGGCCTGTTTACCAGCCAAAACTCAAAGCCAGCGTCGCCGGTGTGGAAGCATTCGATGAGGAATTCCGCTTATGACTAACACGAGCCACGGTAGCGTCCGCGCCATCCGCACGACGGAAGAGTTGCTGGCTTATTCGCTCGCCATGGAAACCGAAGCGGTGGAGCGTTTTAACGATCTTGCCGAGCAGATGGAAATTCATCACAACTACGATGTCGCCGACCTGTTCCGCAAACTTGCCCGGATCGAAGGTTTGCACATCGACAACGTCAAGCGCGCCTCGGCGGGCAAACAGTTGCCCGATTTACTGGCCTGGGAGTACGAATGGGAAGGCGGCCAGTCACCGGAAGGCGGCGCCATGGAGGACGCGCATTACCTGATGCAGCCCTGGCATGCCATCGAACTGGCCATGCAGGGTGAAAAGCGTGCATTGGCGTTCTTCCGCAACGTGGCGGCAACGGCCGACGATGAGGCGCTGCGTAAAATGGCGCTGGAACTTGCCGATGAAGAGGAAGAGCACGTGACATTGCTGCAGCAGTGGCAGGAGCGCTTCCCGAAGCCGGACAAGGGTTGGGATGTCGATCTCGATCCACCCGCGATGCTGGAGTGAACGCACCGTTACTGGAGATTAAAGCGGGTTTTCCAACGCCTTGCTGAGGGCTTCATCAACATCGTTGACCCACTCGATGGTGATGGTCTGACGTACTTCTTCAGGAATTTCCTCGAGGTCGCGGCGGTTGCGTTCCGGCAGCAGCACGGTGGTGATACCGGCGCGCAGGGCGGCAAGAACCTTTTCCTTGATGCCGCCAATGGGCAGCACCAGTCCACGCAGACTGATTTCACCGGTCATGGCCACCTCGCTTTTCACGCTACGACCAGACAATAGTGATGCCAGCGCGGTGAACATGGCGACACCCGCACTGGGACCGTCCTTCGGGGTTGCACCCGCCGGGACGTGGATGTGGATGTCTGATTTATCCAGTACTTCCTGCGCAATACCGAGCCGCTGGGCGCGCGCCTTGATCAGAGACAGGGCCGCCTGTGCGCTTTCCTTCATGACGTCGCCCAACTGGCCGGTCAGAGTCAGTTTGCCTGTGCCGGGGCTGCGCGAGGCTTCGATGAAGAGGATGTCTCCTCCCACCGGTGTCCAGGCCAGTCCGGTCGCTACACCCGGAATACCGGCGCGCATTGCGACTTCGGCCTCATAACGGGGCGGACCAAGTATGGCGGGCAAATCGGCCACGTCGATGCTGAGCTTTTCGGTCTTGCCTTCTGCTATACGCACGGCGATGTTGCGGAAGACACGACCGATTTCGCGCTCCAGGTTACGTACGCCGGCTTCGCGAGTGTACTTCTCGATGATCTCGGTGAGTGCGGCATCAGTGATATCGCATTGCGCCGTGCTCAAGCCGGTATCCTTCAACTGGCGACCGACGAGGTAGCGCCTGGCTATCTGCAGCTTTTCCTGCGAGGTATAGCTCGAAAGTTCGATGATTTCCATGCGGTCGCGCAACGGGCCCGGGATGGTGTCGAGCTGATTGGCCGTGCAGATAAACATGATCGCTGAAAGATCGAAGGGCACCGCCAGGTAACTGTCCCTGAAGCTTGAGTTCTGCTCAGGGTCGAGCACTTCGAGCAGTGCCGAGGCCGGGTCGCCCTGGAAGCCGCCGGCGCCGAGTTTGTCGACCTCATCGAGCATCATCAGGCAATTGCGCGTGCCGGCGCGCCGCAGTTGTTGTATGACGTTGCCCGGCAATGCGCCGATGTAGGTGCGGCGGTGGCCGCGGATCTCAGACTCGTCGTGGACCCCGCCCAGGCTCAGGCGTGCAAAGCGGCGTCCGGTCGCACGCGCGATACTCTGGCCCAGCGAGGTCTTGCCGACACCGGGTGGCCCGACGAAACACAGGATCGGGGTCCTGCCCTCCGGGTTGAGCTTGCGCACCGCGAGGTATTCGAGGATGCGTTTCTTGATCTTGTCGAGGCCGAAGTGATCCTCATCCAGTATCCGCCTCGCTTCAGCAATATCAATGGGGGTCTTGTCACCCGGGCCCCAGGGTAGCTCGATCAGCCAGTCGATGTAGGTGCGGATCATCGAATACTCGCCCGCTCCCTCTGGCGTGCGTGCAAGGCGTTTTAGTTCCTTGCGTGCCTGCTGCTCCACTTCCTCTGGCATCTGCGCCGCGTCGATCTTGCTTTCCAGTTCCGCGATCTCTGCGCCTTCTGCTTCGTCTTCGCCCAGTTCCTTTTGAATGGTCTGCATCTGTTCGCGCAGCAGGTGCCTGCGGTTTCTCTCGGTGAGCGCGTCACGCGTGCGCTGATCGATCTCGTTTGAAATCTTCAGCACTTCGAGGCGGTGGTTAAGCATATTCAGCAACTGGTCCAGCCGCGTTTTGAGGTCGAGGGTTTCCAGCAGTTTTTGCTTGTCCACAGCCTCGATGTCGATCTGGCTGGCAACGAAATCGGCCAGGTTTTCCGGGCTTTCCATTGCCATGAGTGCGGTGTGAACACCCTCGGGTACCTGCGGCAGCATCTCCAGTATCTCCTTGGATTTCTGCCTGAGGTTGTGGGCGCGGCCCTCGATATCCGCATCGGTAGACGTAACCGGCGGGATCAACTGCACGCGGGCAACCAGGTAGGGGTAGCCCTCGAGAAACTGCACGACGCGAAAGCGCTGCACGCCCTGGCAAATGGCATGGTGTGTGCCAAAGGGCGTGGTGATATAGCGCAATACGTTGGCGGTCGTACCCATTTCGTACAGTTGTTCGGGACCGGGCGTTTCATCGGTTTCCTGACGCTGCAGCAGGATGCCGATGGGGCGCTGCAGGCGCGCTGCATCCTGCACGGCGAGCAATGAGCGTTCGCGGTTGATGGTCATGGGCAGGATGGTGCCGGGGAACAGCACCGAGTTACGCCATGGCATGATGATCATCGCATCGTCAGGCGGAACACGCGCTGACTTCGTCACGGCCGTATCGTCTTTGAGTTTTGCCACCGTTTCCGTGCGCTTGTCAGAATCAGGGTCTAGTGCTTTCTGGTCCGGTTTCATGTCTTTGAGCGCCGTCTTCAAGTCTGTTTGGACTTTTCAAATTGCATGATCAAATAGCCATCCCGAAAAACGCGCCGGATTGTTTCGGGTTTGATCGACGCAATCGGGATGTGTCGCTCGAACCTGCCATAGGGGATTTCCAGGCGGCTCACCGAGCGATGGTCACTGGCAAAAGGTATCGGGCACAGGGCGCGTATCATCAGTTCGCCCTTGTCATAGAGGACTTCCACCTGTTCTTGCGGCACCCCGGGCAGTGCCACGACAACGATCAATTCCTGATCGCTTTCGAATACATCGACCGGGGGTTCCCACGTGATGTACTCGCGACCTGGAGCGGCGAGGTGGAACAATTGACGATGCATGCGTTCAGCCTGGTCGAGCAGGTCGGAGGCCTGTGCGAACATCCAATCCATCGTTTTACGTGAAGTCATCGAGATCCATCCTGATACATACAGTTCAAGCACCGGCAGATGGTTTTTGTGGAAACCATCGGCCGGTTTTTGGATAACGCGCCCTTCCACTGGGGAAGTGGCTGACCCTTATAAAATGGTGTGTGTCGCTGTTACTTTCAAGCGTTTGTCGGGGAGATTTTGCGCAGCGGCTAACACCACGCGCAGGGAACGCAGCGGAACCCGGGCTGACGTCTGCTATTTAATTTCCGTTTCAATGATGACGATTTCGTTGTCACCGATATTCTTCACGTTGTGCGTGACTGCCGGCAGGTAAACGGCTTCGCCATCGGCGACGAAGAGCACCTCGGCCCGGGCTTGCCCGTCTTCGGGGACCAGTTCCAACCTGCCGCCTTTGACAAAGTAAATGGCCCTGTTCGGGAATTCGTGCGAATGCATACCCGATTCGGTTCCGGCCGGATAGGTCAGACGTACGACCTGGACCGCCTGGTTATCGAGCAGTATTTCCCGGGTTCCCAGTTTTGGGTCTGCAAACCCGGACGTTGATACAACCAGTAGCAGTGCTGTACAGATTAATGATCTCATTCGAACCCCGGTATTGTTGAGCAGGTTGGCGGCGGGTAGTGACCCACCGCAGGGTATGCATAATGCTCATGTGAAAATCGCCGTGAGTCAACCTCGTTGAAAAATGAGGCAGGTGCGGGTGATTACC